>ONJE01000265.1 GCA_900318045.1 uncultured Eubacteriales bacterium | reverse complement strand
GGGCTTCGGTATCCGCGCCGAAGCCCTCGCCGGTGTAGACCGTGCCGTCGGAGAGGATGAGATAGCGTTTGGACATGATGTATTCACCTCGTTGAAGGTTGGGAAACTTCTGATTTGTCGGGGAGACGAGGGAACAGGGAACAGGGAACAGGAATAGCTGCTGCCGCGTACATATCGAAATCGTGCGTGTCGTAGTGGAAACACGAATTTAGTCTCTTAGGGCGGCCTTCAAGGCCGCTACAGGGCTTTCAGTGGATTTTTGGCTCTGTTTTCATCGCGGGAACGTTTCCTTTGCCTTTGTTGTAATGTCTTGTGCGCGGCTTTTCCTGTTCCCTGTTGTTCGGGCCTACCGGCCCCATCTCGCTGAAAACGCTCCACAGGAGCGTTTTCCGGGCGCTCGATGTCCCTGTTCCCTTTGCACTGCCCTTTGCATTTCTGCTAATAGCTCAATAAATCTGATTTTACAGCGTCGCCGCCATCACGGCCTTGATGGTGTGCATCCGGTTTTCGGCCTCGTCGAACACGATGGACTGGGGGCCCTCGAACACCTCGTCGGTGACTTCCATGGCGTCGAGGCCGTATTTATCGTGGATCTGCCTTCCGATGCCGGTGTTCAGGTCGTGGAAGGCGGGCAAACAGTGCATGAACACCGCGTCACTGCCGGCGGCGGCCATCAGCCGGGCGTTCACCTGGTAGTCAGTCAGGTCGTCGATGCGCTCCTGCCACACGCTGTCCGGTTCGCCCATGGAGACCCACACGTCGGTGTAGATCACCTGCGCGCCCTTCACGGCGTCCATGGGGTCCTCGTTGAAGGACAGCGACGCGCCGGTCCACTGGGCGATGGTGCGGCACTGGTCCACCAGCGTGGGGTTGGGGAAGTACTTCCTCGGCGCGCAGGCCACGAAGTCCAGCCCCATCTTGGCGCAGCCGATCATCAGCGAATTGCCCATGTTGTAGCGGGCGTCGCCCATGTACACCAGCTTGACGCCGGCCAGCTTTCCGAACTTTTCCCGGATGGTGAGGAAATCGGCCAGGATCTGGGTGGGGTGGTATTCGTTGGTCAGGCCGTTCCAGACCGGCACCCCGGCGTACTTCGCCAGCGTCTGCACGATCTCCTGGCCGAAGCCCCGGTATTCGATGCCGTCGTACATCCTGCCCAGCACCCGGGCGGTGTCGGCGATGGATTCCTTCTTGCCGATCTGGGAGCCGCTGGGGTCCAGGTAGGTGACGCCCATGCCCAGGTCGTGGGCGGCCACCTCGAAGCTGCACCGGGTGCGGGTGCTGGTCTTTTCAAAGATCAGGGCGATGTTCTTGCCGACGAAATCCGCGTGGGGGATGCCGGCCTTCTTCTTCGCCTTCAGGTCCGCCGCCAGGTCCAGCAGCCCTGTGATTTCCTCGGGGCTGAAGTCCAGCAGTGTCAAAAAGCTCTTTCCCTTCAGGTTCATATGCATGTCCTCCCGGATAATGATACCATATTATAGCGCCGCAGGTCGGGGATTACAACGTCGATAATGTAAAAATATGCGCGCAATGGCCGGGAAAAGTGCATAAATATACATTGATATGCAGGGCAAGGATGACATTAGGATGTCGAAAATGCATCATTCAGGCGAAAACCGTTGCCATCAAGTGGGTTTCATGGTATGATAAATCCGTGAAAATGAAGCCGCTTTATATGGTTTAAGGAGGATAGAAACATGAGCATGAATCTGATTGCGATGCTGGTCAGCCTGGCCATGATGCTGACCGGTGCGGGCGGGGCCGTCCGGACGGAGGCGCTGCCGGCGACCATGACGGCCCGGACGCTGACGCTGAGCAACGTGAGCGTCACCTGGAACGGCGAGCCGCTGCACCTGGCGCCCCAGGCCCACATTGGCGTTTCCACCGACGGCAATAAGGCCGTGTACGACTTCGGCATCGACCTCGATGGCAAGACCCTGCTGCCCGTGCAGCTGGTCGCCGACGATCAGGGCCTCACCGCGCTGTCCGGCAACAGCGGCGTGGCGGTGAACGTCACCGCCGAGGCCCTGGCAGGGCTGGCCGAACAGCTGGAGGCGCAGCTCAACGCCTCCATGGCCGCGCAGGACGCCGAAAGCGCTGAGCTGATGCAGTTCTTCACCGGGGAATACATGCCCGCCTACACGGGGCTGTTGCAGCTGGCCATGGACCCCGGGCGGTACGAGGAGATCAACGCCAGCAGCCAGAAGGTGTTTGACCGGATGGTTGACCGGGGCGAGGGCACGCCCACCGTGCTGGATATGGACGGCGCCAGGTACGACGTCACCGCCTACAGCTACAGCATGGATGCCATGCAGATGGCGGCGCTGAGCGACGCGATCTTCAATGAGATTCCCGAGCTTGGCGACTACTACAGGGCCCTGTTCCGGCTGTACGACATGACGCCCGAGGAATCCGGCCTGAAGGGCCTGGACAGCTTCAGCGCCCTGTTCGAGCGCTTTGGCATCCAGATGCAGATGGACATCGACGAGCAGCGCAACGCCGACGGCACCGTGAGCGTGATGGACAGCGTGCTGACCTTCGACCCCGCCTCCATGCTGGCCATGCCCCAGGCGATGGCCGGGACAGAGGTCGAGACAGGAGAAGCGCTGCCCGGGGCCGTGGACGGCGGCGACACCCTGATGCAGGACGTGACCCCTGAGGCCGACGCCGCCGCCGAGCCGACGGACGCGGCCGGGTCGACCGAAGCCACGGCGCCGACCGAAGCCACGGCGCCGACCGAAGCCGGGCCGACGGACGCGGCCGGGTCGGTTGAAGCTGAAGCGCCCGCGCTGGAGCCCATCGTGATGAACCTGCACAGCCTGAAGATCCCGGATTACCAGGAATCCAACGCCAGCTGTGTCTACGCCCTGGACGAGCGCCACAGCGTCGATATCAACATGACGGCCACCGACAACGCCGGCGTGAAGGAGGCGGAGATGGCGGTCTTCGTCACCGTGGACGGCCGCAAGGCCTACGGCGGTAAGCTGTCCGCGTTCCTGGCCCTTGACGAGACGGGCACCGTCAGCTACAGCCTGAACATGAAGGCCGCCCAGCAGAACCGGGCCAAGGTGGACGCCAGCGTGTACGGCGTGGAGAACCCCGACGGCACCTCCCAGAACAGCGTGCTCGTCGAGGCGCGCACCCGGAAAAAGAGCGCGTCGGTCGCCTTCGACCTGAACGTCACCGCGGACGCCGTCGAGGATAAGACCGGCAGCGTCGAGCCAGCCTGCGTGATCGACGACCTGTCCGAGGCGGGCCTGCAGGACCTGGGCAGCAACCCCGCCGCCATCGGCGCGCTGATGAAGGCGCTGGGCTCGCTGACCGCCGATTTCAACACCCTGAAGCGGGACCCGGGGATGAAGACCCTGTGGTCGCTGGCGCGGGGCAAGGGCCTGCCCATCGACGTGGACGACCTGAACGAGGCGGCATTTGACATCGACACCGACTTTGGCGGCGAGCCCGAGGGCGACGCCGAGGATTATGAGCTGGCCATCGGCGACGACGGGGAGTACGAGCTGGTGATCGGGGATGGCGAAGAATCCCCCTTCGACTTCGACGAGGAGCCTGTGGAGGACGACGGCGTGCTGGCCTTTGCCCAGCCCAAGCTGTCCTGGTTGCCCGAGGGCTGGAAGGTGAGCGCCACCGAGACCGACACCGCCTACGATTGGGTGCAGCTGAGCATCGCCGACGCCAGCGAGAACGTCTGCGCCTACGCCATATTCTTCCTGGACCCCGAGGCCAGTACCGCCAACTACATCGTCCAGGAGGACGGCAAGGTGGTGGATGGCCGCATGATGAACGTGACCGACTTCGGCGAGGGCGGCCTGTCCGTCACCGTCAGCGAAAACGGCATGTACGGCAACCTGATGTTCACCTCCGAGGCCATCGAGCTGGATACCATCGGCAAGATCGTGGCGGGGATTGAATTCTGATTCATTGCGGGCTATCGCCCGCTTGAAGGGGGACAGGTCCCCCTTCAATACATCCCCCTCAGATTTGCCTGAAATCGCAAGCGATTTCCGGGCGGCAAATCTGCA
>ONJE01000263.1 GCA_900318045.1 uncultured Eubacteriales bacterium | reverse complement strand
CCCGCAGGCTTGCTGGCGGCAAGTCAAGGGACTTCAACGCCGGTATGGCGGAAAAGATGCCGCATGATTGTATAGGTTTAGGTTGAGATTAGTATAAGAAATACCGCGAAAAAGATATTATCAGGAGGAACAAGAGATGAAAACAAAGCGCTTAATTGGCATGGCCCCGGATTATTCCAGGGCGGAAAACTGGCTGTCCCTGCCCCAAACGGCGGACAAAGCCGTGGATCTGATCTATCTCTATCCGTCGAGCTGTAATGACCCGGAGGCGGACGTAATCTGCACCATCGACAACCCAAGCATGATTGAAGGCGCGAAGCGCAATTTTGCACAGCAGGCCACTGCCTTTGAACCCATTGCAAATTTGTTCGCGCCGTACTGGCGGCAGGTGAACGGCATGAAGCTTCCGATGATGACCTTTGAGGAAGTGGATGCGGCGGAATGGGCCGAGCCGAGGACCGACGTCTATGCGGCACTGGATTATTACTTTGAACACCTCAATCAGGGAAGGCCCTTCTTCCTCGCAGGCCATTCCCAGGGGTCGAGGCTGTGCTATATCGTGCTGTCGGAGTATATGAAGGCGCATCCGGAACGCTATGCGAATATGATCGCGGCATACGCTATAGGGGATTCACTCACCAGGCCGTATCTGGAAGCCAATCCCCATGTGAAAGCCGCCCGAGCAGCGGACGATTTGGGCGTGGTGGTATCCTGGAACACCGAGGGACCCGCCAACAAGGGCCGGAATTCTCTGGTGGTCGCCCCGAATGCCGTAGGTATTAATCCGCTGAACTGGCGCACCGACGACACCCCGGCGGGCGAAGAGCTTAACCTCGGATCATTTATGCCCCACCTGCTGGATCCGGGGATGGATGAACTGCCGATTCGCGCTGACGCGGTGCTTGACCTTGAGAGGGGCTCCGTCATGGTCACGAATCCCGCGTTTGCCCCGTGCGCCATCACTGCGCTGCCGGGCTTTGAGGTATTTGAAAAGGTCTTTGGGCCTGCCAGCTATCATGGATGCGACTACTCGTTTTTTTACCTGAACATCCGTGAGAATGCATGCCTGAGAGCGGAGGCGTGGCTTGCCTAAAGGGCACCTCTAAAAAACACGCATCACCGTCGGGCGGCTGAATTTCAGCCATCTTCGACTTGCAAAAACCTTGGCTGCCCGCCAGGCTGCCGCCCATATTGTGCGAATGAATGATGGACGCATGTTCTTGCGTCCATCTGTTTTTTTGGTGGCGCATAATCATGCGTCACCAGCGCTCAAAGCTGCACACGTCACCCACATCAACTTCTCGCGCCGCCCTGTAGCTGGTTTGAGCGATCAATAAATGACAATCACCAGCGATCCTCGCTTACAGTGATTGAACAGCCACTGTGCGCTTTTCACAGAGAGCCTTATACAACCGTGAGAGGCAGGGCTGCCCAATGCGTAGACGGAGCCTTCCCGTAACGTACTGGTATCCTTTTCGCTGTAGAGCACCGAATGGAACATGATATTTCCCTCGATTTCAAAAGAGTACTGCGCCCAGCAGTCAAACTTCTTGAAGTGATGCCAGCGATTGGCAGGGTATCCGTCCAGGAAGATGCCGCGGGGCGTGGAATTGCCCAGGCCCGTAGAGCAGGTGAACTGATGTACCTGCACATATTCATCCGTGTCCATCCACTCATATACCGTCACGGTCTGCGCGTTGATGGACACTTCAACGCGGTAGGGCAGACGTTTTGCGATGGCATCATCGGAAAAGAGGCGCAGGAGTGTTTCCGAATCAACCTCTCCCGTCTCCGGCAGTCCATTGGTGGACTGAAATTGACGTATGGCTGATGTCGTGCTGTCTCCCAGCTTACCGTCGATTTCGTATCTGCCAAGATAGTACAGGGCGTGTAAACGCCTCTGAATCCTTGTGATTTCAGCCTCGTTGGCGGCACCATGCGGTTCCAAAAGGCCGTCCAGGAGTACCGTCACGGCTTCAGTGGACAGGTGCGTCGCATCGGCGAATAATGCCGCCTTGCTGGGCGCGGTTATCTGCGCATATTCATAGAGGCGTTCGAGCGCCGTTTCAACATCTGACCCGTACCGTCCGCCGGGCAGTATTGCGACCATACCGCCTGCATACAGCGCTTTCTCCACGTAGGTGACGACCAACCCGTTGTCACCTTTGGTGATCTCATGCAAGGCACATCGGTCAGTAGAAGGTGCGGCGGCTGAAAACAGCAACTCGCTGGTCACACGGTCGGCGATGCCTGTGTTGGGCAGTGAAGTCTGGCGTTGAAACAGTTCCAGCGCCCGCGCCGCATACGCGTCAAATTCCTCATCCGGCGTCGCATCCATGTATCCCAGATTAGCCAGTCTCGTTTCCACACGCTTCACTTCGGAGCCTGTGGAGCCAAGGGATACCTTACTGACATAGGTGGAAAAATCGGGCAGGTAGAGGTAATACAGGGTTACGGGGGAGCCATCGCCGTCGGCTGTAATTGAGCGGCCTTGTGCATTCAGATATTCCTGAAAAGCTTTGACGGCTTTGGAGGTTTGTTGGCCGTAGGCTCCATCCGCGTTCCCGGCGAGGAATCCGTACTGGATCAGCTTTTTCTGGAGTATGACCACTTCATCTCCCCTGGAGCCTACCGATAGTCCGCCAGGAAGTGCGGACACAGCATCGGAGAAGAGGACGGCGCGAGAGGCATCATCGATCGTACCGGTCACAGACAGGTTATTGAGCTCTTGAAACGATTTCATGGCGGCGGTGGAGCGCGGCCCCCACTTTCCGTCAGCTGTTCCGCGCAGGTAGCCAAGGTCGATGAGACGTTGCTGGAATTCAATCGTGGATGCAGTGTCGATGACCAACTGATCAAGCAGGGATAATGTCTCCGGGTCGAGATGGCCGGTGGAGGACAGGCCGCTCGCATCCTGGAAGGAACGCAGGGCTGCCTCCGTCATCGGTCCATAGATGCCGTCAGCAATACCTTTCAGATAGCCAAGGGTAATGAGATTCCTTTGCGCGGAGAGGAGAATCTCACTGTCTTCTTCCAGGTATGCTGCATTATCTTCCAACCTCTCAGTGGAAGGCTTCGTTTCGGTGTCTGCCACAGGCACCATATCCGGATCGTCGGGTGCAGGATCAAGTGGTGTGTCTATGACTGCGGGTATCTCGAATTCTTGTATCTCCTCGGAAAGAGCGTGGTTTCCGGTGGAAAAACATATAAAGGCTGTTGTCAAAATGACAGCCAAAGCACGTTTGAACATCGTAGCCTCCGGGTATACATAGGTTCTTGGTAGGGTTTTATGGGTGTATAGTATACCACATAGGAACGAAAAAGGGATTGCGAAATTGGGGCTTTTGATAGAACATATCTGAAACGGATCATGAAATGTTCACTGGAAATTTCTGCGCATAAAGCGAAAACAGAAGAGCCTTGAGTGTGTTTCCAAAAACATAAACCTTGAAAAAAGTTGAGGGAATATGCAGTTAGGCAGATAAAACCAAAAGAAAAACAGGAAATCGACGTCGAATATAACCCGTGAGGTGAGCGACATGAAGCGGATAATACGACGGTACGAACTGACAGACGCCGAATGGGAGCGTCTGAAGCCCTGGTTCCCAGAGCGGCAGATGGGCGATAAGGGACGCCCGAGGCGGGAACCCAGGCAGATACTGAACGGCATCTTCTGGATCGCCCGAAGCGGAGCAGCCTGGCGCGACCTGCCGGAGAGGTACGGCCCGTATTCGACGGTATACAAGCGGTTCAGGGAGTGGTCGGAGAGCGGCCTGATCGAGAAAATCTTCCATGAACTGGGCGAGGACGCGGACCTACAGGACATCAGCATAGACAGCAGCTACATCAAGGCACACAAGGCAAGCGCCGGTGCCGAGAGAGGGGGCTCTCAAAATCCGCAGAAGCCGTAGAAACCCCCTCCCAAAACCGGGAGGTTAGCGAAGACAAAACCCAGGCCAATCAGTGCATTGGCATCAGTCGAGGGGGCAGAAGCACGAAGATTCACGCCGCTGTAGACGCTTTGGGCAACCCCATAGCGATCATGCTGACCACTGGCAATACCGCTGACATCACCGTTGCCCAA
>ONJE01000399.1 GCA_900318045.1 uncultured Eubacteriales bacterium | reverse complement strand
CCACAAAGTATCGCAAAGATTCCCGGAAACAATACATCCCGGGCCGGAACCATTCCATGAACCGGGGAAAAACAAATGTACATACGAGTCACGCTGTGCTTAGTGGCTGAACATAATTCACAAATCGCGAAAAGGCATGGCGCATGCTGCGCAAAACAAGAGAAAGACAGGCGTCAGAACACCTGTATCATAAGAACACCGGCAGGATAAGCCGCTGTAAGGGAGAAGTGGCGATATGATAAAAAATGCTTTGCTCGTTATTGACATGCAGAACGACTACCTGTGTGAAAAGCGAATGAAGCGCTTTGCGTATGACACCGAAGGGTTGGTCGGCAGCGTCAACAGGCTCATCCGCCACTACAGCGAAGCAGGCCATGACGTCATCTACATCCGACACATCATCCAGAACCTGCCCACGAATCGCCTGCTCTTCGGCTATTCCCTCGCGGGCACGGAGGGCGCGGCGCTGTACAGTGGGCTGGACAGGGTTTCAGAGTACGTTTTCGACAAGCTGGTGGGCGACGCGCTCTCCAATCGCCAGCTGCGAGCACTCATCCAACAAAAGGGCTATGGACGCCTCTGTCTCTGTGGATTGGACGAGTGTGGTTGCGTCGCGGCGACGGCGCTGGGGGCGAAAAAGCGGGGCATTGAGGCGGAAATAATACGTGACGGTACGGCCACGGTATTCGATGTCGGCAAGGCAGCCCGCACGCGGGAGAAGCTTCTCAGAGCCGGCGTGCGATACATATGACAGGAGAATGGAACATGAAAAGTATACTGATCGCTGATACCACCCGCGAGGAGCGGGAGCAGATCGTCGCGGAATCCGTCGGTAACATCGACGGAGCTTGCGATGGCTGCAGCCCTGGACTGATCAAAATGTACCAGGATTACATTGAGGGAAAGAAGGAGCTGCGGGAGGTCAACATGGAATTCCAGGCGCGGTACATGTCGGGTGCCACAGGTCCGGACCGAAGCGGCTGCGGCTTCAGTAATGGCTGAAGGAAAATGGTGAAATGATTATGATGAGGTTGAATTCTCCTTCATAATCTGCTATCATGGGACCGTGGTGAACAATGTTACCCTGTTCTGTTTTCAAATCCGGTACTGAGCCGATAATTCCAGCGCAGGGGTGAAGCGGTGCTCCAGGATACTCTATGCGCCGCACTTGTGAATCGAGCGGAAGAAAAACCAATTCTGACTGACTTGCATGCGTCATACACGGGGGATCGGGATGTTGAGGATTACGATGGAAGAGGCGCGCCGCTTTATTCTCGGCAAGCAGGGGCTTTTGGGGTCGCATCGGTTTGTGGGAAAAGAAGGCGCGCTGCAGTATATTCAGCAGGCCGGGTGCATTCAATACGATCCCGTGGATGTGTGCGGTAAAAATGCCGAATTGACGCTGCAATCCCGCGTGAAGGGCTTTACGCGCAGCATGCTTGCCGACCTGCTGTACGTGGACCGGTTACTGGTTGATTACAGCGACAAGGAGCTCTCCATCTGGTCGAGGGAGGACTGGCCGTATTTTTCGGGCTACCGGGCGATGAGCAAGGTACACGGCGCTGGTTTTGAGGGCATACCGGAGCTTGAAGCGCGTGCAATCGCGTTTATTCGCGAGCATGGGCCGGTCAGCAGCGATACCTTACCCATCGAAGGCAAAATATACTGGCATTCCTCGATGCATTGGAGCGGCCACTGGCAGAACCAGTCCAATGCCGCCAGGTCGGTGCTTGAACAGCTGTACACGGATGGCGTACTGCTGATACATCACAAGAGCGGTTCCAGAAAGTACTATGACCTCGCGGAAAGGTATTTCAGTCCGGAATTGCTGAATGCAGAGAACCCCTGCCCTGACGACATGGCGCTGTTGCAATGGCGCATAAAAAGGCGCGTCGGGGCTGTCGGCATGCTGTGGAACAGGCGATCTGACGCATGGCTCGGCATCAATATGTCCACTGAACAGCGCAATTTTGCCATCAATGCGCTGGAAGCTGACGGCATCATCGTGAAAGCTGAAGTGGAAAGCATCCGTTCGCCGTTGTTTTTCCTGGCGGAAGATATCCCGTTGATGGAAGCAGTCCGGCAGGGTGTATTGGACACAAAGCCAAGGCTGGAATTCCTTGCGCCATTGGACCCCATGCTCTGGGACAGGAAACTGGTCGAGGCGCTGTGGGATTATCATTACAAATGGGAAATCTACACGCCTGTGAATCAGCGAAAATACGGGTATTACGTCCTGCCCATTCTGTATGGAGACAAGTTTGTCGGCAGGATAGAGGCCGCTGCGGATCGCAAGGCGGCAACGCTCGTCGTCAGGAATATATGGTATGAGGATGGGGTAAAGCAAACGAAAAAGCTGGCCAGGGCAATCGAAGGCGCGTGCCGTCGTCTGGCGAAATTCAACGATTCCTTGACTTGCAACCAGTAAGCCTGCGGTTTTTCGCCTTGAAATGCAGCCCGATGGCCTCGAAACTGCATCTCCCGGCATTTAGAAACACACTCTAACAAATGGGAATGATCCTTCCTGCATGGACCGTGCATTGGTGTGCGCCAGGAGCTATACTTTCATAGGCGCCCACTTGATCCAGGATATTGTTGACAATTGTGGCAGATGGGGGACGCATGAAACGCTTACAATCTGTCGATAGATTTATATCGATACAATGTGATAGAATCATACCAATAGTATATCAATAAGTTGGGGGGTATTATAAGACCATGAAGTCATCGATGAAACGGATGCTGGCATTCAGAAGGGTGCTTCTGATCGTTCTTACTGCGCTTGCTTTGATTCTGCCCGTATGCATGGCGGAGGAGATGACCCTGTCGCGCCTGGACGACGACGGTTATCTGTACTTCATGGACTACACCGGGGATTATTACAGCCCGCGCGTCGTTGATACACTGCGGAGTGTGGGATACGTCGATCCAGGCTGCTCTTCATTCTTTACCTACAATTTGGATGGCGAGCCAATCACATGTCGGAATTATGACTTTCCCCACCGTGTGATCGGGGACGATCAGACGATAACCGGGTTAAACATCGTTCTGCACTGTAAGCCTGAAGGCAAATACGAATCCATTGCCGTCGCGGATGCCGTTTGGTGCGATCAGAATGACCCCATGCTTCGCAACGGAGGGCCCGACACAGAGGGCTTTTCGACGGCTGTGCTGGATATGCTGCCCTATCAGTGCATGGACGGCATCAATGAAAAGGGTTTGTTTGTCTCCATCATGAGACTGGACATCAAAGAAGGGGACCAGCCAGGCAAGATGGGCGTCGCATCCAGCATGCTGCTGCGCTATATGCTGGACGATTGTGCCAATGTGGAGGAAGCCGTCGCCAAGGTGGACACAGCCAGCGTTACACCGGAGGACTGGCAGGGCTGCCATTTTTTCGTAACGGACGCAGCCGGCAGTCATGTGGTCATTGAGAGCCGCAACGGCGAGGTATCCCTGATCGAGATTGATGTGGTTACGAACTTCTACCTCGGCTCCGACGATATGCAGGACAGTGCCAGAAAGGGCGTCCTTTGGGAAGAAGCGGTCGGCATGGTCGATGAGAATGGAGAAAAGCTCTATCGCTTTGGCTACGGCCATGGCTATCACCGGTTTGTGACCCTGGCCAGCCAGCTCGTGCGCTATCAGGATAAGCGGTACAAGGAATACAGGACGTTGATGCCGGAGGAGACGGCTTTGATCCTGCTGCGCAGCGCGCTTCAGAATCAGTATACGGAGGCGACGGGAACCTCGTTCACGCAATACAGCGTCATCTATAATAACACTCACAGGACCGTCAAGGTATGGCCGTTCCAGAATTACAATACCGCGTATATGTTTGACGTTACCGGCGCACAGCTGCAATGAGAGAGCGCACCGGGCCAGTCACCTTTACGGAAATACCACACAATACGGCGGTGCGCTTTCGGTTTTAAGATATGTCCCTTTGTTTTTTGAAGCAGATATCGAGGTGTATGGGGAATGGCGATGCACAGCAATTGGAATCCGTGGCATGGCTGCATAAAATGCAGCGAAGGCTGTCAGAACTGTTATGTATACTACCTCGACAGGATGAGGGGCAAGAACGGGGCGGATGTCTACAGGACGAAGACGGGCTTTGGATATCCGCTGTCCAAAGACAGAACGGGAAAATACAGGATACAAAGCGGAGAGATGATCAGCGTTTGCATGACATCGGATTTTTTCCTGGAGGAGGCTGACGGCTGGCGGCCCGAAGCATGGGACATCATGCGCACCAGAAGCGATGTCATATTTCTATTGCTGACAAAGAGGCCTGAAAGGATCCGGAACTGTCTTCCCGCAGATTGGGGAGATGGCTGGGACAATGTATTCCTTAATGTGACCTGTGAAAACCAGCGCAGGGCGGATGTGAGGATTCCGATCCTTCTGGAGCTGCCCTTCAAGCATAAGGGCCTGCACTGTGCGCCGCTTTTGGGACCGTTGTGCATCGGCGGGTATCTGGACAGCGGGCAAATCGAACAGGTCGCCTGCGGCGGAGAGAACTACGGCGGGCGCAG
>ONJE01000306.1 GCA_900318045.1 uncultured Eubacteriales bacterium | reverse complement strand
GGATTGCAGCAAAAACCGGCGCTGTCTTCACGACAGTGCCGGTTTTTTCATTGCGTTTTCACAGGAACGGCAACAGTATTACTTCGCCGCGGGAATTTCCCCGGCTTTGGTGAGGGCGATCTTGGTGATGACCGGGCCAATGAGCTCGAATACCAGCACGCCTGCCAGCACGATGGTGTTCACCTGCGCGGCCAGGGTGGGGAAGCGGGCGGAGACCAGTGCGGCCATACCGATGGCGACACCGGCCTGGGGCAGCAGGGTCAGGCCCAGATAGTGGCGGATGTGCTTATCCGCTTTCACGCAGACAGCGCCCAGATACGTGCCGCCCCACTTGCCGATGGAGCGCAGCAGCAGGTACGCAATGCCGATCAGGCCCACGCTGGGCAGCACGGATAGATCCAAATCCGCGCCGGACAGCACGAAGAACAGCAGGAACAGCGGCGGGGTGAAGCGGTCGCACTGCTCCATGAGCACTTCGCGCTGTTGGCTCAGGTTCACCATCATGGCGCCGATCATCATGCACACCAGCAGGGAGCTGAGGTTCAGGATGTCGCACAGCCCGACGCCCGCCAGCACCAGCGCGATGGAAAGCGCCAGCTTGTTGCCGCGGCTGGCAAAGAACCGGGCCCCGAAGGCCAGCAGCCAGCCCAGGGCCGCGCCCAGGGCGAAGCTGCCCACGATTTCGATCAGCGGGCTCAGGATCATGCTGGACACGGTGATGGCCCCGCCCAGCATGGCCTGGGCCACGGAGGCGGAAATGCTGAACACCATCAGGCCCAGGGCGTCGTCCATGGCGACCACGGGCAGCAGCATCTGGGTGACGGGGCCGTTGGCCTTGTACTGCCGCACCACCATCAGCGTGGCGGCGGGAGCGGTAGCCAGGGCGATAGCGCCCAACAACAGAGCCAGGGGCACATCCACGCCGAACAGGATCAGACCCACGTCCACGCACACGGCGGTCATCATGCCCTGGAAGAAGGTGATGGTCAAAGGCGCTTTGCCGATCTTTTTCAGGTAGCTCAGCTTGAATTCCCCGCCGATGGAATAGGCGATGAAGCCCAGGGCGGCTTCGGAAATGATGCCCATGGACTCCGCCTGCTCGCGGGAGATGATGCCCGCCACGCAGGGGCCGATGATCAGGCCCGCCACGAGGAAGGCGGTCACGTTGGGAAGTTTGACAAGTTTCGCGGCGCGGCTCATGATCAAGCCGGCCATCATCGTAATGCCGACAAGCAGCAAGGTGTTCATTTCTTCTTTTCCAGTCCTTCCACCATAGTGAGCGGCATGGCGAACATGATGCCGCTGTCGGGCACGTCCAGCCCGCCCGTCACCTGATTGACGATCTTCCGCGCCTTGTCCACCTGTTCGTCCGGCAGCACCATGAAGATGGTTTTGCTGCTGCGGTGTTCGGGCTCCATGATGGCGCGCAGACCGTAGAAGATGGGCATTTCATCCTCGGTGTGCAGAATGCGGGCCATGCCCCGGCTGTCCAGCACGGTGGCTCCCCGCAAGCCCTGATCGGAAAATTCCTGCAATAAGTGCTCCAGATGCTCCGTCCGGTTCAGCACGAATACGAATACCTGCATGTTTCCTCTTCCTTTCATGCGTTTTGCGCCTTCGCGCAAGTCCTTATTGTATGCCTGTTGGGGCAGAAATGCAAGGGATTGAACGGAATTTGTCAGAAAAATATGAAAAACGCGGTTCTGCTACAAACCGCGTTTGAAGATGTTTTCGTAATCCTGCAATTCATAATACATCGCCATGACATACGCCGTATCATCTTCGACGCGGTAAAGCCACAGATACCGATGCTTTGTGAAATGAATTTTCCGTATTTCCCGTTTTTGTAGATCCGGGTCAGAGCAATAGGGGATGCTGCCTGCCACAAACGCCAAAGATTCTTCTGTGTCCACAGCATCATCCAGCAGATTGGACGCGGCCTGCGGATTTTTCAAATCCAAAACGAGTTAGCGGACAAAGGCGTCCAACTGTTCCTTTGCCCGCTCGGTCATTTCCACATTATAAACCATAGGTTGTCCTCAATTCCTGGATGGCATCGGATGCCTTGATGGTTTTTCCCTGCTCGATCTGCATAGCGGAAGCATCCACATCGTCAAGAATCTGCTGTTTGCCGACAGGCGCGAAAGAGGACGCTTTCCCGTCAAAAAGCTTCTTTGTCATTTCAAAGATGACCTGAACGTCCGCTTCGGGCATGATCCGGAGCATGGAAATGGTGGATTCAAGCGTACTCATTTTTCCTGCCTCCTTCATGCGTTTATTGTACCGCATCCGGCTCGGATTTGCAAGCCGTATTCCGGAGCTGAATCATGGGTGATACAGCTTCGCGGTCTGGTACTGCGGGTCGCAGGTGAGGTTGATTTTAAGGCGGCGGAAGATGTTTTCATCCACGGGGGAGAGGATGACGGCCGAGGCTCCGGCGTGCTCCAGATGGATGCCGGCGATGGGCAGTCCCATGACGGCGCGGAAGTGGAGGTCGAACTCGCTCAGGTTCGTGGTGTGTCCCAGCGTCACCATACCCGTATCATGCGGTCGCGGCGACAGTTCAGAGAAGATGACCTCGCCCTGCTTCGTCAGGAAGAACTCGACGCCCCAGATGCCGGCACCCGTCAGTGCGCGTGTCACCTTGTCGGCCATCGTCTGTGCCTGCTTCAGAGCCTCGTCAGGAATCTTGTAGGGCTGCCACGACTCACGGTAGTCGCCCGACTTCTGCACATGGCCGATTGGCGGGCAGAACAGTGTGGGCCAGCCGTGCTGCTGGGTGACGGTGAGCAGCGTGAACTCTGAGTCGAAGTCGATGAATTCCTCGATGATGACTTCCTTCGCGTCGCCACGCGAACCCTCCATGGCCTCCTGGAAAGCCGTCGCGAGCTCGTCGTCGTTGTGAACATAGCTCTGACCGTGACCGCTGGACGACATGAGGGGCTTCACCACGCAGGGGAACCCTATTTCGTCGGCAGCAGCCTTGAACTCGTCGAAGGTCTTGGCATAGAAATACTTCGCCGTGCGCAGTCCCAGCTCCTTGGCGGCCAGGTCGCGGATGGCACGGCGGTTCATGGTGTAGTTGACGGCACGGGCCGACGGCACCACCTGAACGCCCTGTTCCTCGAACTTGAAGAGCCTTTCGGTGCGGATGGCCTCAATCTCGGGCACAATGATGTCGGGCTTGTGCTTGTTGACAACGGCTTCGAGAGCATCGCCGTCGAGCATGTTAAACACCTCGCGCTCGTCGGCCACCTGCATGGCCGGCGCATTGTCATAACGGTCGCAGGCTATGACGTACTGACCTGCGCGCATAGCTGCAATAACGAACTCCTTGCCCAGTTCGCCTGAGCCTAATAAAAGTATTTTTTTCATCTCCAATTAATTTTTTTACCTAAATGATATTTCAATGACTGGAAGCCCATGAACTCCAATCTTCCCAGGCTTGGAATAGGCTGAAACGCAGTTTTCAGTTCC
>ONJE01000261.1 GCA_900318045.1 uncultured Eubacteriales bacterium | reverse complement strand
GACCGGAAATCGCTTGCGATTTCAGGCAAATCTGAGGGGGATGTATTGAAGGGGGACCTGTCCCCCTTCAAGCGGGCGATAGCCCGCGACAAATCAGAACTTCCCCGCCTGAATACTTCCTGACAAACAAACAGGGAATACCACGCGACGCGCGAAAGCGCCATCACAGGTATTCCCTGGTTTCCCCATTGTGCCGGCAACGTCCATCGGTCCGCGGAACCAAAAGCGCGCGCCGGTCAAGGGTTTCGGTCCGTTGCCCAGCCCGGGGCATGAAGCACACCCCCGGGCGGGCAGCGCGGCGGAACAGCGCCCCGCCGCACCCGTCCACAGGCTGGATTACTTCACCAGCTTGGAATAAGCGGAAGAAACCCACAGGCACTTGCCCTTGTACTTGACACCGTAGAAGATGATCTCACGGGTGTCAACGCCCCACTTGCGGCGATAGGTCACCTTGTCGTCCTTGTGCAGCGCAACGCCGTAGTTCTTCTTCAGGCTGGCTTCCCTGTGCAGCCAAACCTTCGCGGTAGCCTTGACATGCTTGTAGCAGTCATCGCTGATGCGAACGTCGTTGTAATCAAACTCGTCGGTGGGATCCTCGTCGTCATACACGAACAGCTGGGAGGACTTGCCCACGCCGCCCTGAGAATAGATCACATAGTAGTAGATGTAGTAAGCATAGGCGCCGGTGCCGACCTTCTTGCCGTTGGGGGCAACCTTCAGGTTGTCGGTCTTGAACCAGGCGGTGACATCCTCATTGGGATTCAGCCACAGCTCAACCCAGTTGCCGGAAACCTTCTTGACGACGGCGTAGGAGCCCTTGCGCACGATGGTGCTGGTGGCCTTGCCGCCCTTGCAGTTGTAAGCCACGGTGTTCTTGGTGAACTTCACGCAATCGTACAGCTTAATCTTGCAGGACGCCATGGCGGAACCCGCCAGCGCCAGGACCATGGTCAGAACCAGCAGCGCCGCGACCAGCTTCTTCATTTTGCTCATTGGTTTTCCCTCCTTCAGATATGCAATATCCAGGATTAATATTCGTACACACCGGCCGTCTCCGCCGCTCCGCGGTATGCGGAACCGACCGATGATGAACGACGCTTCCTTCCCGCGCCTTGCGGGACAAGTCAACATTTCGTCGAGATTATATCATTATTTCTTCTCAAAGTCAACCTCTTCGGGGTTAATCTCTGAAAAAAGTCGACCTTCGGGCCGGGTTTCCTCCTGTCGCACGATCCCCCTTTCCTGCCGATATTTTGCGCCCGGCGGGCATCCCCGCCGAACCGCCTTCACAGCCCCGCAGACTGCCGGAAGGCTGATGTAAAGGATGACGTTCCTGTCATCTTTTCGCCATAATTATAGCATGATTGGGCTCCACAGTCAACCAATTTTGAACATTTCTGCACTGGTAGTTTCTTCCAGTGACGGGCGCCACATAATGAACAGGGGCGGCATTGCGCCGCCCCTGCACGGGTTTGGTTCCATTCAGACGGTCTCAGAACTCGACCATCTCTTCATCTTCATCGCCTACGATCTCCACCTCTTCGTCGTCAACTTCGATCTCTTCCCCGATCCCGGCATCATCCTCAGCGGTGTTCTCCCCCGCATCAGTCAGGTAAGGGGTGGGGTCCCAGTCGATGGGTGCAACGACAGTGTACATGCCGTCAATGACCGGATTGACGACCGCCTTGATGGGATCGTCCTCCTCGTCGAACTCCGCGGGGGTCAACGTTGCCTCGCCCTCGGCGATCAGATCGGCGGCCAGCGCGGCCGTTTCCGTGGGTTCAGCGCCCTCGTCCCCGGCGGGCACCGCGGCCGTTTCCGTGGCCTCAGCGCTCTCGTCCTCGGCCTCCAGCTCGGCAGTCGCATACAGCACCTGCGCCTCGAGGGGAGCGGTAACAAACGATTCATTGGGAACGAGCTTCAGCGCCACGTCGGGCAGCGTGTAGCCCTCGGGCAGCGCCTCCATCACCGGAATGGTGATGGGCTGGCCTTCGGCATCGTTCTCGCCGGTGGGCTGCTGCTCAGCGCCCTCGGGAATCACGCTGATGCGCACGCGATAAGCGGGCAGCAACGTCTGGTAATCGGCGATCAGCGCCGTTTCGCGCTGTGACAGTCCGGTGGCGTCGGCCTGCTCGATGACGATGTCATAGCCCTCGACGGCCATGGTCTGAACCGCATCCTGCGTTTCGACAGGGGTATCGATCTCCTCCGGGCCGGTCGCCTCCTCCGCTTCGGGAAGCTCGTCCTCGCCCTCGATTTCGATCTCTTCTTCCACGTCGAAGTCCTCTTCCTCGCCGTCGTCCAGCTCGACGATCTCGCCCTCGTCGTCCTCCTCGGAAGGCAGCGGGATCGCGTTGGTCAGGGCGCTCAGCGGAATGCGCATCTGGGTCTGCTCCAGCTCGTACACGATCTCCTTGACGTTGTTGTTCACCAGGGCCTGGACCTCGGAGGTCGTCAGCCGCAGGTGCAGCTCCTCGTACTGCTGGCGCTGGGTGCCCTCGATCAACACGGGCTGTTCCTCAGTTTCACCGGTTTCGCCGTCCTCGCCGACAACCGGCACCTCTTCCTTCATGGGTTCGGGCACAATGGTCAGCCTGCGGGGCGGGTTCTCCTCGGGCATATCCTCGATCTCGATGGCTGCCTCATTCGCGGTGTTTTCGGTCAGGTCGTCTTCGGTTTCGAGGGTATCCTCTTCAACCTCCTCGGGCTCGAGCTCCTCCTCGAACTTCACAAAGGGCCTGGGCTTGCCGTCGGCGCCGAACAGTATCGTGCCGATCTCCAAGTCGCCCAGCTTCAGCACGCCGTCCGCTTCCTCCTCGGTGGCGATGGCGCTTTCATCCTCGTCGTCGAAGCCGTCATAGCCATAGCCGGAGCTGGAGCTTCCGCCGCCGGAACTGCCACCACCGCTGTCGCTGGTCTTTTTGATGGCGAAGGTGACCTCCCTGGTGCCGGTGAAATTGCCCTTGCCGGTAATCGTGACCTTCGCGGTGCCGACCTCGGTGTTGTTCTCATACTTGGCGGTGTAGTCGGTGTCCTTCTTCAGCGTCATGGTGCCGTAGCGCACCGTCACTTCCGGAGTTATCTCCTTGCCGGTATAGGTCTGGTCGGCGATGGCGTCAACGGTGATGTTGTCAGTACCTCCCTTAGGTGGTGTGATATCCTTGGGCGTGATGGTGAAGACCTCGCTGTTCAGCGTCATCTTGAAGTTGCTGCCGAAGTCCATCTTGCCGATGGTGATCTTGTACTTGCCCACATCCTCGCCGGATTCGCGGCTGAGGAATCCATCGTTCGGGAAGAACTTGGTGCCGTTCTTCTTGGCTTCCTCCAGCAGGTACAGGACCGGCGGGTTCGTCTTGGAACCGTCGTCAAGGCTCAATGTCAACGCGCTGCCCTGCGTGTTCACGGGCACGGCGTAGCCGGGCTGGCCGGAGATGTTCTGATTCAGCGGGCTGCTGGTGTCCCTGGACAGCCAGGAATTGTCCGGATAGGCCGGGTCCTTCGTGCCGTAGACCTTGCTCAGGCCCGCGCGGGGCGTGATCTTCACTTCGCGCTTCTCGATCTTCGCGGGAACTGACACGGACTCGGCGATGTAATACCCGGCATCCTTGCCCTCCAGGCCGAAGGTGAACTTCAGGGTGTAGTCGCCCACCTTGGAATCGCTGAACTGCTCGACGGACTTGATGCTGGTTACCTTGACCTTGACGTCCTTGTGATTATTGAAGAACGTCTCGTCGCTCTTATTCTTCGGCGCAACACTAAAATACTTATCCTGCGGCGCGGTCACCAGGTAAGTATATTTGCCGCTTGAGGTCCTTTGGAAGACGTTGCGGGTCAGATCGTAGGTCTTGGTCAGCGCAGGGCCGCTTTTGCTGTATGTGACGTTCAGGGGCACGTTGGTCCGGGGTGTTTCCTCGTACTTCGCCTTGTAGGTCCTGTCCCCGGTGACCTTGGGCAAGTCTACCCCCACTTTGTACTCCTTATCTTTGTCACCGGTATCCAACCAGGCAGTGAAGGTGTAGCCCTCCTTCGTGGGCGTCTTGGTCTTGATCTCTTCCTCGTACTTCGCCTTGTAGGTCCTGTCACCGGTGACCTTGGGCAAGTCTCCTTCCTTGTACTCCTTGTCGTTGTCGCCGGTGTCCAGCCAGGCAGAGAAGGTATAGCCCTCCTTCGTGGGCGTCTTGCTGCACTTGGGAACGTCGTTGTACTTATAGGTAGCAGTCTTTTCTATTTCCGTCTTGCCGTCTTCATCCACGAAGGTGATGGTATACAGCCGCTCGGCCTCGGTGAAGCTGGCCGTGTAGGTGGCCGGATCGCTCACCGCTACTATGTCGGGGATCCACTTATCGAAGGTATAGGTACGGGATTCCGTCTCTTGCTTCGTTGGTGTTTCGGCGTGGCTGGGGGTTTGCAGATACTCCACATAGGTATAGTCAAAAGCACTGCCGTCATCATTCAGCCAAGTGATTTGAGCCAGCAGCTTGCCGCCGGCGCTCTTGTAGGTCTCAGCGGTGATGCCGGTAGCATGATGGCCGTTCAAGATAGTCAGGTCATTTGCCATCGTCAAGATACCACCGCTGACAGTAAGGTCAGTGGGCATGCCCAAGGGCAGCGCGA
>ONJE01000260.1 GCA_900318045.1 uncultured Eubacteriales bacterium | reverse complement strand
AGGATGATATCGCAGGCGTTGAGCGCGGTGGTGTGATAGAACTGCCGCCAGTCCGTGGCGATCATGTTGGTGGCTACCTGGAACTGGGTGGCGTTTTTGAATTCGCGCATGATTTCCCGTCCGGAGAAGCCGGCTTCCGGACCGCAGGGATCCTCCACATAGGTGAGGACGCCATGCATATCCCTGCAGAGGGCGATGGCCTCCCGCAGGCTCCAGGCGCCGTTGGGGTCGATGTTCACCCGCGCTTCGGGGAAACGCTGCTTCACGGCGCGGCAGGCAGCCATTTCTTCTTCGCCCCGCAGGACGCCGCCCTTCAGCTTGAAGTTTCTGACGCCGTATTTCTCATAGACCGCTTCGGCTTCCTCCACGATCCGCGCCGGGGTGAGGATCTCCTCGCGCCTGAGCCGGAACCAGGGGTCGGCGCTGCCGGATTCGTCCAGGTACTGGAATTCGCCGGCAGGCGTTTTGCTTTTGTCGGAGACGTAGAACAGATAACCGAGGATCTCCACCTCGTCCCGCTGCTTGCCTTCGCCCAGCAGCTCGGCCATGGGCACTTCCAGGTACTGGCCGAGGAGGTCCAGCATGGCGCACTCGATGGCCCATTCGCTGCGGACCACGTATTTGAGCTTGGCCATGTCCAGGGTCTGGATGCCCTCGCTGGCTTCGTCGGCGTGAGGGTCGGTCATCTTATGGATCTTCTGCAGCACCTTCCGGCGTTCCGAAACGGGCGTGCCGACCACCAGGGGCGTCATGGCCACCAGGCCGTCATGGGTGTAATCGCCGCCGTGGATCTCGACGATGCCGGTATGCCCGGCGGAGTCCTTCAGGATCACCAGGTTGCGGGTAAAGAGCGGCGCGTGCGCGCCGGACAGGGTCATCAGCATGCTGTCGTATCCCGCGACCGGGATCACCTGCATGCTGGTAATGATCGGTGCTTTCATGCGTTCACCTCAGCTGTTTTTCGGGTCCGCCATGAACTTGATCAGCTCATCGCGCTTCTGATCCAGGTATTTGCCCCAGAGCTCGCTGTCCAGGAAGGGGTTCGGCCCGTCGGGATTCTCCAGCTGCTTCTGGCGGCGTCCCAGGGTGTCGTTGTTGATGCAGTGGTTGCCCAGGAACAGCTCCACCTTCTGGTTCCGCACCTTGGCCAGGGACTGGAGGTAGATCTCGCGGGTCCTGTATTCGGGATCGCCGATCTCGATCAGGTAATCCTTCTGCAGGGTGTTGAAGCCGAAGCCGCCGTAGTAGCCGCAGCGCACGGTCCTGCCGCCTTCGTAAGCGTCGAAGAAGATGGCGATGCAGCCGTCGGTGTGGCCGGGCACCATGTAGAAGGTCATGGTGGTGTTGCCGAAGGTCAGCACGTCGCCTTCCTTGATCTCGTAATCCGGCTCGAACAGGGCGTCGCAGTCGTTGTAGGCGTTCTGGATCGCGGAGATCCAGGGCCGCTCACGGAACATCCGCGCATCCGGCTCGCCCAGGTAGAGTTTGGTGCCGAACATCCGCTTGAAGAAGATCGCCGCGCCGATATGGTCCAGATGGCCGTGGGAATGGATGATCCATTTCACGTCTGCGGGGTTGAAGCCCGCTTCCCAGATGGCCTGGATCAGCATGGCGGAAGCCCCGGCGTTGCCGCTGTCGATCAGCAGCAGGCCGTCCCCGGTGTCGATCAGGTGCACGCAGACCCAGCTGTCGCCCACGTACCAGACGTTCCCGAAGATCCTGAAGGGATGTACGTAGCGCTGCTCCTGGTTCAGCCACAGCGGGCCGAAATGGGTCGTGGCCATCGCTTTGCGCCGCTCGATATAGGCTTCATAATCCTTTTGCATGCTCATTGTCAGTTACCTCGTCATCGTTCGTGATAGAAAGGGGCTGCCGCGGGGATCAGGCCCGCAGCAGCTCCGGGGGAAGGGTCACGCCTTCTTTTTCTTCAGCTTGGCGAAGAGGCCCTTGAAGATGGGTGAGAATATGCAGAATATCGCGATGACCATCAGCACGCAGGACACGGGACGGGTGAAGAACTCCGTCCACTTGGGCACGGACTGGAAGGCCTGCAGGGTCTTGGTTTCGAGGGTCGGGGTCAGGATGAAGGCCAGGATCAGCGGGGAGGCGGGCAGGTCTCCCAGGGTCATCAGGATGCCCACTGCCGCGAAGACCATCATCATGCCGCACTTATAGAGGTTGCCGCTGTCCACATAGGCGGAAGCGAGGCAGATGACCAGCAGGGCGCTGTACATATACCAGCTGGGCACCTTGAGGATGTAGGGGAACCAGCGCTTGCAGATGGCCTGCATCAGCAGCACCAGCGCTGCCACGACTGCGACGGTGACGAACATCAGGTAGACGACGTCGCCGCTGTTCTTGAATACCATGGGGCCCATCTCCAGGCCGTGGATGGTCAGCGCGCCGATCAGGAGGGCAGTGGTGGAGTCGCCGGGGATGCCCAGCGCCGCCATGGGGATCATGGCGCCGCCGATGGCCGCGTTGTTGGCGACTTCAGGCGCCCAGATGCCGCCCGCCGCGCCGTGGCCGTACTCCTCGGGATGCTTGGAGCCGTTCTTGGCGGTGGAGTAGGCGACCAGGTTGGAGAGGCCGGAGCCCATGCCGGGCAGGAAGCCGATGCCCAGACCGATCAGGAAGGAACGGATGATGTTCACCAGCTCGTCCTTGATGTCCTTCAGGGTCAGGCCGAAGCCCTTGAGGCCTTCCTTGCTGACTTCGGGCGGGGCGTCAAAGCCCTTGCCGAAGGTGACCAGGATGTGGCTGACGGCGAAGATACCGGTCAGCACGACGATCATGCCCAGGCCGCCCAGCAGATACATGTTGTTGAAGGTGAAGCGCGCCTCGGCGTCGATGGGCGAGTAGCCGACGGTGGCCAGCAGAATGCCGATGCAGGTGGAGGCGAGGCCCTTGAACATGTTGCCCTTGGAAATGGCCAGGACCATGGTCATGGCGACCAGGCACAGGGCGCTGTATTCCCAGGGGCCCATGGCGAAGGCAAAGTCCGCCACGGCTTCGGCCAGCAGGCCGCCGATGATGGCGCTGAAGAAGGTGCCGCAGAAGGAAGCGGTCATGCCGATGGCCAGCGCTTTGCCGGCCTGTCCCTTCTTGGCCATGGGATGGCCGTCCCAGCAGGTGGCCACGGCGGAGGCGGAGCCGGGGATGCCCAGCAGCACCGAGCCGATAAACGCGCCGGAGCAGCCGCCGATCCACAGAGCGAGCAGGAAGATGACGGCCGTGCTGGATTCCATGGTATAGGTCAGCGGCATGAACAGCATGACCGCCATGGTGCCGGACAGGCCGGGGATGGCGCCGAAGATGATGCCGACCGCGGTGCCGGCGACCATCAGCAGCAGGTTCATGGGCTGAATCAGCTGTGTGAAGATGTACGGAAGATAAGCTAACACTTCAGACCGCCCCCTTTACTCAAACAGCGAGCCGACGGGCAGTTCCATGCCGAACAGCGGCACGTACATGGCCCAGATGATCGCGGTCACGGCGACGGCGAACACGATGCATACCCAGATCTTGACTTCCACATGGCTGGCCTTCGCAAAATACACGGCCAGGCCGAAGACCAGCAGGGGCGTGACGATCAGGAAGCCCAGGTACTGCATGCCCAGGATGTACAGGCAGAGAGCAGCGAAGGTGATGACGACGCGCAGCATGCCCGCTTTGGTGATGACGGTCTTGTCCGCCGTTTTCTGTCGGCAGCCGTTGACGAAGATGCCAAGGCCGCAGATGATCATGCCGATGGCGGCGATGCCGGGCATCATCCTGGGGCCGGGGTATTCAGCGGTGATGGGTTTCTTGAACTGGCTGATGAGCACCAGCATCACGATGCCCAGGATCACCAGCGCGAGGCCGGTGATCTGGTCGCGTTTTACTTTCATGGTGAGCCCCCTCAATATTTCATGGATGGAACAATGAAGGCGCCTTGCCCGATAGATATCGGGCAAGGCGCAGAGTGGCTGAGTGCCTTATACCCGCCTGTGTGCCGGGCGGATTATTGGTCGAGGCCCAGTTCCTTGCAGGCGGCAACCAGGGCTTCCTGCTGCGCGCTCATCAGGGCCACGTTCTGATCGAAGGGAGCGAATTCCATGCCGAAG
>ONJE01000380.1 GCA_900318045.1 uncultured Eubacteriales bacterium | reverse complement strand
CATCATCACGCGCATTGGCGGCAAGCCCGGGGATTTCACGCTGTACTACTGGCGCTACATCCTCCTGAGCAACATGGCCTCGGCCACGCTGTGGGAGCCCCTGAAAAACTCACTGGTGATCGGCGTGTTCACGGTGCTGGTTTCGGTGCCGCTGGGGTCGGTGCTCGGCTGGCTCATCGTCCGCTCGGACATCCCCGGCAAGAAGCTGCTGGGCATGCTGGTGGTCATCCCCTACATGATCCCGTCCTGGTGCAAGTCCCTGTCCTGGCTCGCGGTGTTCCGCAACAAGACCTCCGGCTCTCTAGGCTTTCTGGAAGGCCTGGGCATCCCGATCCCGGACTGGCTGGCCTACGGCCCGGTGGCCATCGTGCTTTGCATGTCGCTGCACTATTACGCCTTTTCTTACATCCATGTGCAGTCGGCCCTACGCTCCATCAACTCCGAGCTGGAGGAGATGGGCGAGATCTGCGGCGCGTCCAAGCCCCAGATCCTCAAGTCCATCACCAT
This sequence comes from uncultured Eubacteriales bacterium, assembly GCA_900318045.1. Lineage (GTDB taxonomy): Bacteria > Bacillota > Clostridia > Christensenellales > Aristaeellaceae > UBA2862. The sequence continues at coordinate 2,131 of ONJE01000380.1, read as the reverse complement.
CCCCCTGGTGCTGCCCAGTGTGCTGTCCGCCGTGGTCATGACCCTGTCCAAGTCCATCGGCACCTACGGCGTGGCGGCTAACCTCGGCAACCGCATCGGCTACTTCACGCTGGCCACCAAGATGAAGAACTTCATCAACGGCAGCCCCCAGAACGTGGGCTTCGCGATGAGCATCGTTCTGATCGCCCTGGCCGCCCTCATCATCTTTGCCAACCAGCGCATCATCGGCGTTCGCAAAAGCTACGCCACCATCGGCGGCAAGGGCGGGCGCAGTACCGAAATGCGTCTCGGCAAGGCCAAGATTCCTCTGATGATCTTCCTGCTGCTGTTTCTGTTCTTCGCGATGGTTATGCCGATGTTTGTGCTGATCATGGAGACCTTCCAGATCAACACCGGCGCGGGCTACGGCCTGAGCAATCTGACCATGTACAACTGGATCGGCTCCAACGAGGAGCTGGCGCCCTACTACACCAGCTACAGAGGCATCTTCTACAACACCGAGTTCGGCAAGGCCGTCTGGAATACCGTGCGGCTGACGGTCATCGCATCGGTCATCACCGCCTTCTGCGGCCAGTTTCTGGGCTACATCACCACCCGCGGCCGCGGCAAGTGGTACGGCAACCTCACCGAACAGCTGGTCTTCATCCCCTATCTGATGAGCGGCATCGCCTTCTCGTCCATGTATGTGGCGATGTTCTCCAGGCCCCATCTGGGCGGCCTGCTCCCCTCGCTCTACGGCACCTTCACATTGATCGTGCTGACCAGCGTGGTCAAGCATTTCCCCTTTGCCAGCCGCTCCGGCACGGCCAACATGATGCAGATCGCCGTGGAGCTGGAGGAGGCGGCGGAGATCAACGGCGCGGGCTTCGGCAAGAAGCTGACCCGCATCGTCCTGCCCCTTGCCAAGAACGGCTTTATCTCAGGCTTCATGCTGACCTTTATCAGCATTGCCAAGGAGCTTGACCTGATTATCATCATGATGGACAAGCGTACCACCACGATGTCCTACCTGGCCTTCACCTATTCGCAGGACGGCATGAACCAGATGGCTGACGCCATCTCGGTGTGCGTGCTGATGTTTATCCTGGTCTGCTATATCATAGCAAATCGTTTCGGCGCCGATATTGGCAAATCGTGGTAAGGAGGAAGAATCATGAGCAGAATCGAACTGAAGCATATCGACAAGTTTTATGGGGATAACCACGTTTTGCGCGACATCAACCTGGTCATTGAGGACGGCGACTTCATGACCCTGCTGGGCCCTTCCGGCTGCGGCAAGACCACCACGCTGCGCGTCGTCTCCGGCCTGGAAAAGCCACAGGGCGGCGTCATGACCATCGACGGTGTGGAGATGATCAACGCGGATCTGGCCTATTACGCAGAACCCAGCAAACGCGGGTTGAACCTGGTGTTCCAGTCCTACGCCCTCTGGCCCCACATGACTGTGCGGGAGAACATCGCCTTCGGCCTGAAGATCCAGAAGCTGCCGAAGGAGGAGATCGAGCGCCGCATCCAGGATGCCCTCCGAATGATGCGCATTGAGGAGTATGTGGACCGCTATCCCAACGAACTGTCCGGCGGCCAGCAGCAGCGCGTGGCCATTGCCCGCGCCGTGGCCTCCAACCCCAAACTCCTGCTTCTGGACGAGCCCCTGTCCAACCTGGACGCCAGGCTTCGTGTGGATATGCGCTCGGAGCTGCAGCGCATCCACAAGGAATTGGGCACCACGATCATCTACGTCACCCACGATCAGGTGGAAGCCCTCACCATGTCCACCAAGATCGCTCTCTTCAAAAAAGGCGAGCTGAGCCAGGTGGCGCCGCCGATGGAGTTGTACATGAACCCCATCGACCTCGAGGCCGCCGATTTCATAGGAAATCCCCGCATCAACTTCCTGGCCGGAAAGGCAAAGCGGGACGAGGAAGGCCTGCATGTCACCTGCGAGCTGGATACCTTTGTCTTCCCGGCAGAGGATCTGACCGAAGAAACCATTCCCGAAGGCGAGTTTGACTGTGTGGTGGCCATCCGGCCCGAGCAGATCCAGATCTTTGAGGAAGCGGGGGAGGGCAGGATCCCGGTGCAGGTCTACGCCAACCAGCCCGCCGGCTCCGAAACACTGGTTTCTCTCAAG
>ONJE01000400.1 GCA_900318045.1 uncultured Eubacteriales bacterium | reverse complement strand
CCCGGCGCACATCCCGATCCGGAGCGTCCGCCTCGATGGTCACGATCTTCCCAAGCCGCGCCGCCTCGCGGCCCCCGTCGTGATAGCTGCCCACGCGGGCGGGATCGGTGCTGGCGGATATGCGGCCCTGAACGTCTATGAAGTTGATGTTGTGGTTGCAAATCGTCTTAAGCGTGTCGACGATCTGTTGCGCGAGCTGCCCTTGTATCGGTGCCGGCACGGCCATCGCCTCCGTTGTTTGTCATAACAATATTATCTGACAATTATGCCTTTATATTGTTATATATAATATATCATAAATCACTGTAAAATGCTACAATGAATTCAGCAAATAAACATCGGGGAGGCAAAACACATGAAATTCCTGTTTGCATCGGATTCCTTCAAGGGCACGCTGACCAGCGAGCAGACGATGGAACTGCTGGCCCGGGCGGCAAAGGACGTTTTCGGCGACATCGAGTACAGCGGCGTGCCCGTAGCCGACGGCGGCGAAGGCACCACGGACGCGGTGGTGGCCGCGGAGAACGGGCAGTGGATCGAGGCCGAGGTCTGCGGCCCGATGATGGAGAAGGTCACCGCGCGCTACGGCAAGCTGGACGCGCACAGGGCGGTCATCGAAATGGCGGCGGCCTCGGGGCTTCCGCTGGTACCCATCGACAGGCGCAATCCCCTGCATGCCACCAGCTACGGCACCGGCGAGCTGATCCGCCACGCGCTGGATCAGGGCTTCACGGACATCTCCATCGCCATCGGGGGCAGCGCCACCAACGACGGCGGTATGGGTTGCGCCCGGGCCCTGGGCGTTCGCTTCCTGGACGATCAGGGCCGGGAGCTGGAGGGCCGCGGCGAGGACCTGGAGAAGGTGTGCGCCATCGACGTCTCCAACCTCGACCACCGCGTGTCCGGGGCAAAGATTACGGTGATGTGCGACGTCACCAACCCCCTGTGCGGCGAAAACGGCGCGACCTGGACCTTCGGCGCCCAGAAGGGCGCGACCCCGGAGATGCAGGCGCGTCTGGAGGTCGGCATGGTCAACTATCGCGATGTGATCCGCAGGCAGTTCGCCATCGACCCGGACGCCATCAAGGGCGCCGGCGCGGCAGGCGGCCTCGGCGCGGCGCTGATGGTATTCCTGGGCGGCGAAATGAAGTCCGGCATCGACACGGTCCTGGACCTGATCGGCTTTGACAAGCGCCTGGAGGACACGGACCTGGTGGTCACCGGCGAGGGCCGCACCGACTGGCAGAGCTGCTTCGGCAAAGTGATGCAGGGCGTGGGCGAGCGCGCCACGAAGAAGGGCGTGGTGGCCGTTGGCTTGAGCGGCTCGCTGGGCCGGGACGCCGCGCAGATCTTCGATCACGGCATCATGTCCCTGATGACCACCGTGGACGCCCCGATGCCCCTGGAGGAGGCGCTGGGCCGTGCGGAGGAGCTCTACTACCTGGGCGCGGTGCGCATGTTCCGCTTCATCAAGGCGGGCATGGCGCTGAAAAAGTAAAGGGAGGACAACGCCATGTATGACTTTACCACCATCGGGGCCGTCGTCGGCCTGGTCATTGCTATCGTACTCATCATCCGCAAGGTGCACCCCGCCTACAGCCTGATCCTCGGCGCGCTGGTGGGTGGCATCATCGGCGGGGGCGGGCTGGTCACCACCGTGAACACCATGGTCTCCGGCGCGCAGAGCATGATGTCCTCCGTGCTGCGCATCATGACCTCCGGCATACTGGCCGGCGCGCTCATCAAGACCGGCTCCGCCCAGAAGATCGCGGAGACCATCGTGGACAGGATGGGCGAGCGGCTGGCGCTGGCGGCCATCGCCCTGGCGACGATGATCATCTGCGCCGTGGGCGTGTTCATCGACATCTCCGTCATCACCGTTGCCCCCATTGCCCTGGCCATCGGCAAGCGGGCGAAGCTCAGCAAGCAGAGCCTGCTGCTGGCCATGATCGGCGGCGGCAAAGCGGGCAACATCATCTCCCCCAACCCCAACACCATCGCGGCCTCGGAGGCCTTCGGCGTTGACCTGACCTCGCTGATGTTCAAGAACATCGTCCCCGCGCTCTTCGCCCTTGCCATGGCGATACTGCTGGCCACGTTCCTCTCCAAAAAGAAAAACGGCCTCGCGGTCGCCCAGAGCGACATCGAGACCAGCGACAACGCGCTGCCCGGTTTCCTGCCGGCCATCATCGGCCCCCTGGTGGTGATCGTGCTGCTGGCGCTCCGGCCCATCGCCGGCATCTCCATCGACCCGCTGATCGCCCTGCCCGTGGGGGGACTCACGTGCATGGCCGTCACAGGCAACATCAGGCGCGTGGTGTCCATCACCGATTTCGGCCTGTCGAAGGTCGTGGGCGTATCGGTTCTGCTCGTGGGGACCGGAACCGTCGCCGGCATAATCAAGGCGTCGGGGCTCAACGGCGACATGATATCGCTGATGCACGCCTGCCACCTGCCCGTCTCGGCGCTTGCGCCCGTATCGGGGCTTCTGCTTTCCGGCGCGACTGCGT
>ONJE01000217.1 GCA_900318045.1 uncultured Eubacteriales bacterium | reverse complement strand
CTGAATGCCGGACTTGCGATCCTCATCGGTCACTTCCTCACCGCTGAGCAGGCTCGCCAGGTCCAGCGCGGAGTCCAGGGAGCCCTGCACTACGCTCAGTGGGTAGCTGAATTGACCCACGCGCACCACAATGGGGTCATCCCCGGTCGCCTCCGCATAGGCCGGCAGGCATAGTGCCAGAAGCAGCGCAAGGACGCAGAACAGGCTTCGTTTGGACTTACTCATAACCCCATCCTCCAACAATCCATACAAGTGTTGGTCTTGAAATATGACGAATATTTGCCTAATATTACCATCATTTCTGTATTCTATCACTTATTCGCCACATTATCCACTTAATTCAGTGAATCATAAAAATTATTAATAAACTTGAAATAACAATCCGAAACAAAGTCTATTTGTCGTCATTTTATAACGACATTGAAGCAGATAGCAGCCATTTATAACAAAAAATAAAGCCCATTTTCAGCTTTTGACATAAAGCTCAAATGGGCTCTGCGCCGTCCTGTACAATTTCCATCTGTTATCGCGCTCCGTCACCCCGCCCCTCCATGGCAATTGGAAATTGAAGGATTAACCGGCATACTGTGAATCCGGACAGGACGTGTATATGAGCAGCCTCCGTTTTCATAAATGGGGGCTGTTTTTTTACTGTCCAGCATCAGGTATGTACGCCATCACAGGAAGGTCGATTTATGCGCAACCGGTTTTGACGCTCTCTCCATGGATATACCTGGCAAGGATATCCGCCGGGTTTCCGGTGTAGCAGAAGCGTTCGACGGTTTCCTCCGGCGCGATCTTCCGGAAGGGATCTGAAAAGTCTCGTATCACCAGCGCGTCAAATTCGTAGCCCGGCTCAAGACTCCCGACCTTGCCGAAGAGCGCCCCGCCTTCCCTTGTCGCCATATAGAACGCGTTGGCAAAGGGAATCGGACGGTTTCCTTCCGGCTCATAGAACGCCTTCAGTTTTGACAGTTGCACCGAGCGGGCTGCCTGGGTATAGATCCCGGGCAGATGCCCGCCGGCGATATCGCTTCCCAGCGCCAGGCGGATACCGGCTTCGGAAAGGGAGGCTGTGCCCATGATCCCCGCGATCACGTTCACGGTCGCATCCGGGCACTGTACAGCATAGCCGTTATACTGCTTCAGAAGGCGCATGTCTTCATTCGACGGGAAAATGAAGTGCGCTGCAACCACCGGTCCATTCTCCAGCAGGCCGGCTTTTTGATAAATCTGCGTATCACAGCTGCAATCCGGATTCAGGCGAACGGCCTCGGCAGCTTCCCACCTGGATTCCACCAAGTGCGTCTGTAGCCCGGCATGGTATTTGTGGCTCAGTCGTCCCAACCCTTTCAGGAGCTCAAAGCTGCAGGTCGGGGCGAAGCGAGGTGTGATGATCGGCTTCGAATACCGGTTTGCGCTGTATCGTTCCAGAAACGCCTCTGTCTCGCGCAGGGATTCTTCCACCGTTTCCCGCAGGCTGTCCGGAGCCTGGATATCCATGTTGACCTTGCCGACATACGCGCGGAGCTTCAGCGACTCCATGCGCTCCAGCAAGCCGGAGGTGCTCTCCCGGTGAATCGTCCCGTATACGCAGGCATGGAATGTCCCGTTCTCGATCAGGCTGTTCAGGAACGCCTCATACACGGCTGCGGCGTATTCGGGATCCGCAAAACGCGCCTCCTGGGGAAAGGTATAGGTATTCAGCCAGTCCGCAAGCAGAAGATCCATACCCAGGCCGCGCTGCGGATACTGTGGCGCGTGAACGTGGAGGTCCGAGAACGCGGGAATGATCACACCGCTCCCATAGTCTGTCAGCGGCGCGCCGGCATACTTCTCCGGCAGTTCCCCATAGATTCCTTCCACCACGCCGCATTCCACCGCGATGTAGCTGTCCCTGTGGACGATCAGCGCATCCCTGCTTCCGGAATACACGATATCTGCATGAAAGATTTGCACGTTGATTGACCTCCTCCCCCTTGCTCCGGCAAGGGGCTTTTCATTGCCACAGCGTCAGACGGCGCTGTGGTTTATTTCTTCCCCCATCCCGGAAATTCGGCGACCACGGCTTCACAATGCCATGTGTAGGCATCGCCGCTCTTCAGTTTCTTCAGCTCTGCCTCCGCGCTGGCCTTGTCCTTGAACAAGCAGATATCCGCGTCCTTTCCCATGATCCATCCTACAGGGCCGTTACTGGTTATTATGATTCCGAACAATTTATATCGCTCCTGTTCATGACGCATCATACTTGTGCCGAAGCAGGAGCGATTATACCATATATAGCGTGGAAAACTCCTCTTCAGGTGTGGGTTGGCTGCTTCCGTTCACGCTTTACAGCTCAGGGTCTCAACCGGCAGGGGGTGCAGGGGAATGCGCCGGGGCAGAATCATCCCCATGATACTCGGAATAGGACGGGGAGAAGGCGGAGCTGCCGATCATTTTATAGTACCCGCGGAAGATGCGGTCCATTGCGATTTTGACGCCCTCGGAATCCGCACCGATGAGTATGACGAGGAAGCACTGTTGGTTGTATCGGGTGAGCACGTCCACGTTGCGGATGGTCTGGCGGATGGACTGCTCCATGTAGTACATGGCGCTGTCCAACTCATCAGGGCCGGGCTGCTCCCCGGCGTTGGCCCTGAGGGTTATCATAACCAGCATGAAGGGGTGACAGAAGCGCTGGCTCAGGTGGTTGACGTACTCATAGAGCCTGGAAAACTGACGGTATTCCACGTCCATCGCGCCCTCGTAGCCGCCGCTGTCGCTGATGCCGTTGATCAGCTTTTCCAGGTCCACCTGGTCGATGGCGGCGGGATCGGAATTGTGGCTATAGAAGCTGTAGCCGTTCTTGCCATTCTGCTTGACGTGATAGAGGGCCTTGTCCGCTTCGTGGTAGACCTGGGCATAGGGTTCGGAGGGATTGCACATCACGACGCCCACGGAAAGGGTGGCCGCGGCGACGCCGTCGACCCCGGCCTTTTCGCGTTCGAAGGCGTCGATGATGGCCTGAATCCGGTTCTCGGCTTCCTCTGCGCTGACGCCGGGCATGAAGAGCAGAAATTCGTCTCCACCCATGCGGCAACACAGGCCATCGGCAACGTGCGCCCTGAGGATCTCACCCATGAGGTGAAGCGCCCGGTCGCCGGCGTCATGGCCGTTGATGTCGTTGACGACCTTGAGGTTGTCCAGGTCGAGGAAGGCGAAGGCGCCGCCCTGCTCGCGCATGCGGTGGGCGATGGCGGCCTCTCCGGCGCCGCGGTTCATCAGACCGGTGAGGATGTCAGTTTCTTCGACGTTCTGGGACAGGATAGTGTCCATGACCTCCCGGAGCAGCCCGGAGGCTTCGATGCTCCCGTCGTCGTCCGTTGTGCTTTGCTGCAGGATATCGTCAAGCATGCCACGGTCCCACAGGCCGATGAAAACGTCTGTGAAATGGGGATCGAATTGTCTTCCCTTGCCGTTGATGAGCTCGTCGCGGATGTGATCGTAATCACAGGCGTTGCGGTAGACGCGGTTGGAGCTCATGGCGTCGAAGGCGTCCGCGATGGCGGCGATCCGGGCCTCCTCCGAGATTTCCTCGCCCTTGAGCCCGCGGGGGTAGCCCCTGCCGTCGTAGCGCTCGTGGTGGCTGCGGGCCACGTCCTCCGCGGACTTGATCATAATGCGATCCTTGAGGATGTCGCCGCCCATCACGGTATGGGATTTGATGATGTTGTACTCCATATCCGTCAGGCGCTTGGGATTGTTCAGTATGGAATCTGGCACGCCGATCTTGCCGATGTCGTGAAGCATGGCGGCGTAGCGCAGGTCGTTGACCCTCTCAGCATCCCAATTCAGAGCCTTGGCAATCAGCACCGAATACTGGCTGACACGGGTGGAGTGGCCCTTGGTGTAGGGATCCTTGGCGTCGATGGCGCTGGCAAGGGTCTGTATGGTCTGGAAGGACATCTGTTCGATCTTTTTGGCGCGGGTCTCGGCAACCTCCGTCTGCCTGGCAACCTCCTCGCTCAGCTTTTCCGCGTACTCGTTTTCCAGCAATATGCCCCGGTGGTACTGGGTCATGGAGATGACGACGAAAGCGGTCATGCTGGCGTAGAGTATCGGAAAGCGCGTAAGAAAGGCATCCGTATAGTAAGGCCGCATGTGCTCCCTGAGCGGGGTATAGAAAATGACGAAGAAAAAGACGGTATAATAGAGGGAGACGAATATGCCATTCCTGACGCTGACGAAATAGCACAGCCCGATGGGCGCCATCAGGGACCAGAGCATCGCCGAGCCCTCGCCGAGGCCGTTGATGGTGTAGAACGTAAAGGCGAAGATGCAGAAAAGCGTCGGGATCAACGCGGCCCTTTCGCGGTTCTTCTGCACGCCCGCGAAATAGCCGCAGCCCACGCCGCCCAAAAAGGTCAAAAAGGCCGTGGCGAACATCGCCTTATCGCCCGTGACCAGATCGACGATCATCAGCACCAGCCCCAGCATGGCGGTGAAAATGCTCACGACCGTCAGCGCATGCAAATTCTCCCGCAGCCGTTCGCCGGTATAGATCGGCCGGTTCAGCATTTCCCAGTCTTCACGTATTTTCTTGAACATGGTTGTACTCCCCCGACATGCGCCGCTTCGGTTTATCTGTCAAAGAGCATAACATATTAATAAATATGGCGCAAGTGTTCCGGGGACATTATCCAAAAAATTTTTTGGCGTCAGGGCATCAGGGCCGATTCTGATCTACGCCCTTTGCCGGAAAAGGGCGTCAATCAAAACCGTCCCTGTGGCATAGGATCATTTGATAGGAATCCTGTGTGCTCCCCTTGGACTTAGGGCCTGTCGGCCCGTTCTCGCTGCAACGCCCGAAGGGCGTCTAGCGAAGCGTTCATGCTCTCCACTGGAGAGTTTTCCGGCGCCCGAACCCACTGCATCTCCCTGTATTTTGAAACACACTATAGTATGTTCATTATCCCTCCATTTTTCCCGAACAGCAGACGCGATTCTTTCCCAGCTTCTTTGCGGTATATAAGGCGACGTCGGCACGCATGATCATTGGATCGGCTTCCTCCCCCGGCATAGCTTGCGCCACGCCAAAGCTCGCGGTCTCACTGCCACAAAGCGCGAAGCGAAGCTTCTCGATTCTCGCGCGCAATGATTCCGCAAAAGCTGCCGCATCCTTCTGCGACATGCCCGGAAGCATGATCATAAATTCCTCGCCGCCCCAACGCCCGGCAACAGCCTCATTCCCGAGTTCATTCAACGCAGCCTTGATCTGGGCGGAAACGCCGATCAGCACCTGGTCGCCTTCGTTATGGCCGTAGGTGTCATTGATCTTCTTGAAGTCGTCAAGATCTATCATGATGATACTCGTCGCGTTATCACCGGTGGACGCAGTGCAGTTCTCTTGCATGCGGTTTGTGATTCGCCTCTGAATCTCACCCCGGTTGAACAATTTAGTCAGCTGATCCGTGATGGCCATGACCGACAACTGGCCATTCGCTTCAATGACTTCGGCAGTCGCCGTATTGATAAAGTTCACCAAACGGCTAACCATCGACATGCTTGATTCATTCTGCTTGATCTCCATCTGGACAGTCGGCACATCCCTCTCAATCGGTCCGCCCTCCCTCATAGCTGCCACGACGAGGGACAGATTATGGTGGTCCACGCTTCCGCGCCACCGGATCAACTCTCCGGCGGTGCAAAAGCCGTAAGTGGGAGCCAGGTTGTTCAGGGGCCTTGTCTCACGGCTTCCCTCGGTGCCTCCCCAGAAGGTCTTCCTGCCAAAGCAGTCGAATATGGAGATGACATCCGGTGCGAAATCGCGTACCTGGTCAGCGCAGAGCGAAACATTCTGCATGATGGTTTCCGGATCGCCATAGGTCAGATGGACAATACTGCCTTCAGGAATATCCGTGCTCATATCGATGGACCCGTCTTCCCGGCAAGCCAGGGCGTGGCGCAAAAGGATTCGGTCCTTATGATCCACGGCAAACGGGAACTCCAGCGCATTGTAGAAGATATGATCATCATTTGGAATTCTCAGATAGTGATGATATATCTGATAGGCGGGCGTACCGTCCAGCTCATACAGCACCTTTCCCTCCGCCCGGGTCACCTTCAGCGCAGCGCCCAGCCGACGCCATCCTATGACATACGAATTCATGACATGGAAATCCTCACCGCCAATCAATGCCATGACGATGCCGTGGGTATTCAGCGCTTGTCCCTTTTCAAAGATGTACGCCGTAAAGATATTATCGCCGAAAGCGCCACCGCCCCAAATCGGAATGTCCTCTGGAATCTCTTCCTGGAAGATGTCGCAAACCTCACGAATCGGAATAGTGTCTATGGTCATGATGACTTCAATCGCTTTGACTCCAACGAAATCATCTTTCATCTTCCGTAGCACTGTCCGTAGGGTAGTCGCGTCCCTGTTCTCAATAGATATCAGACGGGTACGCACAAAACTGTCGGTATGCTCAAATACCGTACAGGTAACCACCAGCTTTTCCGTTGTGATATTGCCTTCATAGATATTGCCCGACGCAGAAGCCCCAAGATAGACCGCATCCGGCATCACCTGTTCCACGAGATCCCTGACAATCATCACATCCGATTCGCCAGCGCCATCGGAAAAGATGTGAATCAGCGCCTGTCCGCAAGCATTTCCCACACGCCATGCTTCCCATTCCGACAATGTGTTATAAAGGGAATCCCTGTCTCTGTACGCTGCCTGAAACTGCTTCATAATAGATCCTCCCCTGAGATATCTCGAATCATCATCGTCCTTTGTAGGTTCGGGAGCATTGCCCCCCTATTCTTGTGTCGCCAATCTTGTTCAGGAGCCCGCGTTAACCGACGCTTGAGGACGATTCAGCATTTCCGGATGCTCATCAATGAGTATGTCAATCCAGTAATTCATGTTGTCCTGCACATTCTGAACCGTAAGCATGTAAGCCGCCTCAGAAAGCGTCTTGATCTGCGTAACACGGGCAGAGTACCATCTGGGCCTGTCCTTCCCCAATCGCATCCGGAAGATGCTTTGGATGAACAGTTTGGAAGAGCATCCGATGCGTTCCTCCAGTGTATCAAAATCCAGGAATCGCATGTATCTTTCCTGATCGACAGGATCTATTTGGTTTTCACAGAACCTTTGCAGGCTTCTCTGAAGAGAATCTTCCCTGTCATATTCCGGCAGATTATTTGCCGTATGGATTCTCTTTGCCTTTTTCCTGCCCGGGAAGAACAATACAACCAATTCATAGGTGGACAGTAGCGCACTGCTGCTGTTGAGCATCTCCCTTGCCGTTTCAACTTCCCGGTCTGCCTCAAAGGTGTTCAGGCGCATGAGGATCATTGCCCGTCCCTGTCTTCTTGCGATGTACAGCGCGCTGAGCCTGTAATACACATCCTTATAGGCATACTCAACCGTCTGAACGGTTCCCTGTTGCAGAGCGTTCAGAACCAGTCTTTGAAGCATCATAAACTGCTGGGATTGCTGATTGGCGAGCGCATTTTCCAGCCCTCCCACCGATGAAAAGCCAAGCTCTCGCAGTCGTTCCCTATAGCCTTCGGTGGCGTAGATATAATTGATCTGCTCCTTACTGCATTCCACCAATGCGATCGATCCGTCAAAGCTGTTGTAGCGATAATCCCGGCGGCCGACCCGCCTGTCTGCATACTCTTTAAGCGGGTTTGGATTTACGAAATTAACTCGCCCAATCTCATCCCAGTACCTTTTATCTTCATTGCTTTCCAGCATTCCGGGTTTTTGATCGATCAGGTCGATCAGGCACTCTTTGGGCATGGGCCTGGCATAATAAAAGCCCTGCTGCGCCTCACAGCCAACATCAAGCAGGAATTGACGCTGTTCAATCGTTTCGATTCCTTCCGTCAGAGTATGGATACCCAGTGTTTTTGCCATGCCGATCAGCGAGGCCAGCATGTCCCTGCCCTTGACTGACAGCTTCCGTAAAAAGAGCATGTCAAACTTGATGACATCAAAGCTGTAATTCTGCAAAACGTTGAGGGAGGAGTAACCGCTGCCAAAGTCATCAAGCCATACCGAAAAGCCCGCGTCCTTGAAACGCCTGAAGGTTTTTTCAAATGACTCTGCATCTTCAAGCATCAGGCTTTCCGTGATCTCCAGCTGGATTGCTTCATGAGGCACGCCATAGGCCTCCAGAACAGAGCATATCTTTTCAAACAAATCGATCTGAGCAAAATCCTGCCGGGAAAGGTTGACAGACACACATGATATCGGCGTACCGCGACGGCGCAGATCATCGTACAGTATGCAGGCCTGACGCAGAATCTCCATATCCAGCTCAAAAATCAGCCCGTAGCTTTCCAAATCCGGGATGAAATCAGCAGGAGAAAGCATCCGTCCGTCCGGTTTAAACCATCTGGCGAGGGACTCAACGCCCATAATCTGCTGTGTCAACGATCTGATTATTGGCTGGAAATACGCCCGTATCAGTCCGCAGTCCATCGCATTGTGAAAATAGTTCGTGTATTCAACCCTATCCATGATTATGTAACCTTCTTATATACTTCACCCATGTT
>ONJE01000309.1 GCA_900318045.1 uncultured Eubacteriales bacterium | reverse complement strand
GTTCGTCACGGCCTTCGGCATGGGTGTTGAGGGCGTCGCCTGGGCGACCTTCCTGTGCCAGACCGTCAGCATGGCGCTGGCGGTGCTGACGGTGTTCAGGCGCCTGAGGTTGCTTCCCAACGACGGCCCCGCGTCGCGCTTTTCGAGGCCTGTTTTCCGGCAGCTGGCAGTCATCGCCGTGCCCAGCATTCTCCAGCAGAGCTCCATCTCGGTGGGCAATATCATCATACAGGGCCTCATCAATGGCTTTGGCTCCAGTGTCATCGCCGGCTATTCCGCAGCCATCAAGCTGAACAACATGGTCATCACCTCGCTGACCACCCTTGGCAACGGCATTTCCAGCTACACAGCCCAGAACCTCGGTGCAAGGCAACCCCAGCGCGTGCGGGCAGGCTTTTTTGCGGGCCTTCGGCTGGTGTGGTTGCTGTGCCTGCCGCTGACGGCGCTCTACTGCCTCGCCGCCCCCGCGCTGGTGGGCATATTCCTGAAATCTGCGGAGGGGCTGGCGCTGGAATCCGGCGTGTCCTTCCTGCGGATCGTCGCGCCGTTCTACTTCGTCGTGGCGGCCAAGCTGGTGTCCGACGGCGTGCTGCGGGGCTCCGGCCTGATGAAGCAGTTCATGGTCGCCACCTTTACCGACCTCATACTGCGCATCCTGTTCNNNGTTCCTGCTCTCCCCTGGCATGGGCTATCGCGGCATTTGGTCCGCCTGGCCCGTGGGCTGGATCGTTGGCGCGGCACTGTCCATTGCATGCTTTGCCTCGGCACAGCGAAAGGCCGCACGCACGGATATTTGACGCTACAAACTGTATTTCCTTAAGAAAACAGATAATATTCTTAAGATACAAGAGGACTATGACGCGGTTTTTATGCTATATTGCTGATGGCGTTATCAGCCGATAATGAACGGAGGCCATCAACATGAAGCAAAAGGCTATGGATCTCAAGCTCGTCGTGCGCCCGATCGTGGGCTGTCTCACCCACTCCCACTTCTGGGAGGGACCCTGTCGCGCGGGGCACCTGGAGGACATGACCCCGGAAGCGGAGAAGAAGGCCGCCGATGCCGCCTTTGCGGCCGCGAAGGAGACCCTGAAGCAGGCCACGGACGAGATCGAATTCCTGCCCGCCGTGGACGCCCGCTACGACGAGAAGTTCGTCGTCGGCGAGGACGTGTTCGCCCAGATCGAGGCGGACATGGACAAAGTGGACTTCTTCCTGTGCATGAACTGGCGCATCCCGAAGCTGGAGCGCTACCGCAAGCCCGTGGTGATCCTTCAAAACGGCAACGAAGGCATCGACTTCGCCGCCTACTGCCGCAGCATCGGCGTGGAGGCCTACGTGTGCATGGACATCCAGGACCTGAACGAGATCGCCCACATCCTGTGGGTGCGCAAGGCCATCGCCAACACCCGGGCGCTGGTGCTCACCGCCGGCGGCCAGCCCACCTTCGGCATTCAGAGCCTCATCCGCGACCCGGAGATCCTGCGCCAGAAGTACGGCTTCGAGGTTGTGAAGCTGCCCTTCAGCAGCATCGTGCCCTATATGGACCAGATCAAAGACGAAGAGGCCCGTCCCATCGCTGAGAAGATCATCCATGGTGCCAACGACGTGAAGGTCAACACCGACTGGTTCATCAACGACATCAAATACTACCTGGCCGCGAAGAGGATGATGGACATCTACCAGTGCAACGCCTTCTCCACCGCCTGCCACGAGCTGTGCACCTCCGAAATCCCCCAAAACCGCAAGTTCACCCCCTGCATGTGCCATTCGCTGATGAAGGGCGAGGGCATCCCCAGCGCCTGCGAAGAGGACCTGAACGCCATGATGGCCATGCTGGTGATGCAGTACAGCGCCAACCGGCCTGCGTTCATGGGCAACCCCAACATGGAGACCGACGAGCTGCTGCGGCTGCACCATGCCGTACCCGCGCTGTGCATGAACGGCTACGGCACCCAGCCCCTGGAGTACAGCCTGTGGGCCTTCACCGGTCAGGGCTTCGGCGGCAAACTGCAAATCGACTTCGCTCAAAATAAAAGCAACTACGTCACCCTGGGCCGCTTCAATCCCGCGGGCGACACCATGTGCGTCAAGGTGGGCGAGGTCATCCGGTCGGAGTTCGACGACGTGTATTGCAGCCCATATTATTACATCAAAATGGACGATGCCCGAGAATTCATGCACAACTTGGCGGGCTTCGGCCACCATCAGGTGCTGATCTTCGGCGACTGGATGAAGCAGATCAAGAAGATCGCGAAGGTCATTGGCTTCAGGGTTCTGGAGGGATAAATGATCTACCTGAATCAGGCGGCGACCACGTTTCCCAAGCCGCGGTGTGTGCTGGATGCTCATGCCGCGGCCCTTTCCGCGCCTCCGGAGGGACAGTTCAGGAGCGCAGACATGCGCAATGGGAACGGTCTGGATCGGTGCCGGGAGAACCTGGGCAGGCTGCTGGGCATTTCGGCGGTTGACCGCATCTTCTTTGCCTCCGGCGCGACGGACGCAACCAACGCGCTGGTCTACGGCCTTCCACTGGCGGAAAAGCGGGTGCTGGCCACGCAGACAGAGCACAACAGTGTCCTGCGTCCGCTGATGAACCTGACCGATCAGGTTGGCAGCGTCGACATCATGCCCTGCGATGCCCTCGGGCAGGTGAATCCCGCGGATGTGACACGTCTGCTCTCCGCGCCCTCTGCGGCGCTGTTCGTCAATCATTGCTCCAACGTCACCGGCATGGTCCAGGACATCCCAGCCCTTTCGGAAATCGCCCACCGCCACAGCGCGCTGCTGGTGCTGGACGCCTCCCAAAGCGCGGGCTGCCTGCCTGTTGACGCGGACGCCTGGGGCGTGGACGCGCTGATCTTCACCGGCCACAAGGCCCTCTTCGGGCCCCAGGGCACCGGCGGATACTACGTCCGTCCCGGCATTTCCCTCCGTCCCTTCCGCTACGGCGGCACCGGCCGCGACAGCCGCCGGTTGACTTATGACGACGGCGATTATGAATACGAGGTCGGCACGCAAAACGCGCCTGGCATCGCGGCGCTGAACGCGGGTGTTGAATATGTGCTGGAGCAGGGCGTAGACCCGATCCATGCCAAAGAGCGCAGGCTGATGAAGGCGCTCTATGAAGAGCTCGCCGCCATCCCGGGCATTACGATCTATGGAGATCATGCGCGCTGTCACGGTCCGCTGCTCAGCTTCAATGTCCGTGAGTTGACCCCTTCCGACGTCGCCTACATCCTCTCCGGCGTCTATGGGATTACCGTCCGGGCAGGTCACCACTGTTCCCCGCTGATTCACGACGCCATGGGGACGTCGGAACGGGGCACGGTGCGCATAAGCGTATCGAACATGAACACAGAGGCGGATATCGAGGCACTGATTGCCGCCGTCAGAGAGATTTCAAAAAGCGTGGAGGCGGCGACATGAGGATCATCGATAAAATCCCCTCCCGGGAGCGCTGCGCGGAATCCGGCTGGTACGCCTGGGATTTGCTACTGGAGCAGCCGATGGACGACGCCTTCATCCGCGCCCTGCGTCCACTGGGCGGGTTCGTGTACCTGACCATGCTGGCCAGGCCCTTCTTCAAGGTGGAATCGACCTTTTGCTTCATCAAGGGGCTTCGGGGCGACGACTTCCTGCGCGTGGCAACCCATGACGACCACAGGGACGAATTGGCAAGGATCGAGGCGTTCATCGAAGTGCTGTGATGTTGTGGAATTAAACAAGGTGTGATAATGTGAATCTACAATCACACCGATTCCATTTGGAGGGACCATGACAACAGCTGAATTTCTGGATCTGCTGATCCACGCCATATCAAGCGAGGACTGGCAGAGGCTTGACAGAGGCGATCCTTCGCTGGTTATCAGTCGGTGGAATTTGAAAACGCTGCAACGAATGCGGCAATATCAACCTTCGTCGGGCTGCATCCCGGTTGAAAAAACAGAGGCGCTACGGCTGTCCCTCAGCGAATACCTGAATCGTACCATGCCGGAAAAGCCCGAAGGACACCAATGGATCATCAT
The DNA here is from genome assembly GCA_900318045.1 of uncultured Eubacteriales bacterium. Taxonomy (GTDB): domain Bacteria; phylum Bacillota; class Clostridia; order Christensenellales; family Aristaeellaceae; genus UBA2862. Next base: position 83 of record ONJE01000309.1, on the reverse strand, counting down.
AAGCTGCCTGTTCCTGGCCTTCGTTGCCCGGGATCCGCTTCATCCGCAGGAAATAGTCCGACATCTCCCGGTTTTGAAAGACG
>ONJE01000253.1 GCA_900318045.1 uncultured Eubacteriales bacterium | reverse complement strand
CATTCTCTTCGCGGGAACATTTCCTCTGTCATGGTCATAACGTCCCGTGCGCGGCTTTTCCTGTTCCCTGTTGACTGTTCCCTGTTCCCTTTGTACTACCCTCTGCATTTTCGCCAACAGCGCGACAAATCAGTATTTACCGGACTGAACAGACACCTTCCACCAAGATTTCCCGCTATGGAAAAAGGAAGCAAAAGAAGGTACCTCCAATAACCGATTTTGGTCATTGGAGGCACCCTCTTTTGCTTTTGTCATTCCGCCTTCAGCGTCACCGGGAACCCGGGCAGGACGTAGCCCTTCCCACTCCAGTCCCCCTCGCCCTCCGGCCGCACCGTCAGGGTGAGGTCGTCCGGCAGGTAGCCCAGGCCGTCGTATTCCGCCTCGAGGGTACCCTCGCCCTCTATCCCCCCGGAGAAGCGGTATTCCATGTCCCTCGAATCCGTGAGGACAAAGCTGTACCAGGTTTCGTCCGCTTTGGCGGCCTCCGGCCAGATTGTCGCGGGATCGGGGAAAGCGCCCGCCTCCGCGTCGATGTAGAGCTTGATGTGCACGGGGGAGGCTTCGGCCCGGGCGCTGACCTTCGCGCCGTTGATTTCTCCCTCCCATTTGTAGCTTCGGGTTTCGGCCCCAGACCGGCTGACGGCAACCGTCAGCGCCGCCAGGGGTTGCCGATCATGCTTCTCGTAGCAGCTTTCCCCGTCGAACCAGAACCAGGAGATGCACAGCTCCACCGGCAGGGTGAGGTTCAGGCTGTCAAGATCCCGGGCGGATTCCGGCAGCGGCATCTCAAACTCCTGGATGCAGTAGAGCAGGCCCTCCTCGCCGTCCTCCATGGCCACGGCATGGAGGGGCAGGGTCACGCCCCCGGTGGTCGAGCAGCGGTCGCCGACGGCGATTGTGTAATCCACCACGCCATAGGGCTGCTTCCGGTCGATGGCGTCCCGAAGGGCTTCGGTGGCAGCGGGGTCCCCCTCGATTCCAAAGGCTTCGAGCAGGTAATCCCTGTTTTCGGTCATCTCAGCCAGCTCCGCCTCTGTGGGCTCAAAGTCCTCATAGCGCTGGTAATTTTCAAGGGTGTAGGCCACGATCAGGCTCTGGCCGTCGTAATAGGCGCTGTCGATCCGCGCCTTTGAGACGCCCAGGGCGTCGGTGGTGACCTCCACGGCGTCGTTGACCATCAGCGTGGCCTCCGGCGCGACCACCTGCAGGCGTCGGTCGTTCCTTCCAAAGTGGTCGAAAAGGTTCAGCCCCACGGCCAGCGCCGCGCCGGTCAGGGCGATCACGGCCAGCACGGCGGCCAGCACGGTCAATGTCATCTTTCGCTTCATAACGGGTCTTGCCTCCCCTTCCTTCACCTGCCGGAGGGCGGCATCCACGGCGTTCGTGAAGCCCTCATCCGGCATGCCCAGCGCGTCGATGAAATCCTCCCTGCGAATCATCTGAACACCTCCTCCGACAGCAGTTCTTTGAGCTTGTTGCGCCCGCGCATCAGCCGCACCTTGACGGCGCTCTCCCCGATGCCCAGCATCCCGGCGACCTCCCGGACACTGTAGCCCTCGATGTAGTGCAGCAGCACGCACATGCGCTGCTTTTCGTTGAGGGCCCTCAGCGCGAGATACAGGTCGCGGTGCTCCGGCCCGGGTTCGCGCTCCGGCGGGGCGTCCATGGCCACCGTGCGCCGGTTGCGCCGCTGGATGTCGTGGCAGGCGTTGATGAGTATGCGTATGAACCAGGTCTCGAAGAATTTCGGCTCCCTCAGGCCATCCTGTTTTTCCCAGGCGCGGAGTATGGCCTCCTGGACGGCGTCCTCACGGTCGTGGGGCTCGCTAAGCTGGGCGCGGCAAACCCGGTACATCACCGGCTTCAGCGCCTCCACCCGGCGGGCAAATTCATCGGCGGTCATGCGCGTTCATCCTTCCTTCGTTTGTAGCTACATGGATTAGACGGAATTGGATGGGTGAATGGTTACAAAGCAAAATCGGGGTGGTATCAAAAGATTGCAGGGGCGCCGATGCGGCGCCCCTGCTGTTGCAGATTCTCCAAGCCTCATGCACTTCATGCCTTTCACGCACAATCAGAAGGTATCCTGTATCATCTTTCGCACGCTTCTGCGGAAATTGGCCACATATTCGATGACGGCTTCATCACCGACCACTCTGTAAAGCATGAAAAAGTGATGACCTTCCACGAAATTGATGCGACGATATCCCATTGCAGCGGCAATCGGTTCTTCATAATACAACGGTCGGCTGCCAGCCGTACGCATCAAATCGACAATGGTTGCCCTGAGGTCAGCCTGGGTGTTGTCCGCCGGTTGCTGGCCGCAGGCGTTGAGTATACGATCATAGTAATTGCGCCACTGCTTCTGCGCCGGACCGACGATGACGACGCGATAGGTTTTCATGCATGGTGCTCCATTTCATCGCAGAACGACAAAGCATCCATATAGTCTCCCTGTTTGTATGACGCCTGAGCGTCTAAAAGCTCCTGTCGAAACTGGCGCTCGGTGACAGGCTGGAAAAGCGGATCGCTTTCAAACAAGCCTGCTTGTTCAAGCGCTGTTTCCTGTTCGTTGACAAGTCGCCTGCGAAGGGCATCCAGCATTCGGTTGCACTGGTCAGTAGTCCATTCACCATAGGAACTGTAGGCCAAATCAAACGTATTCTCCATGCTGCGAACCACTCCTTTACGGGACTTTTCATGCTGTTCTTATTCTGCACAGCGTGTGATAATTCCTGCTTGCACACGATGTGAGTCTACATTTTGCACACAGATGTGCATCAAGTTGTGACGGTTTTGGTTCTCCCGACAATTCATCTCCATCAGCAAGTCTGTCCCCTTGACATGAGAAAGCAGCCTCGCCGTCTCCAGCCTGGCTGCTTTCCCAGTGTGATTTTGATGGTCTCTTTGGTATGCTGTGGCATTACCCCGGAGTGTCACAGCGATGCCCCAAACACCTTATATTTTCTGCCTTTATTCCCCGATCGTGGCCTTGATCCTGCGCACGCCGGCGGAGGAGGCCTCTTCCTTCTTGATCCTGAAGGACTTCAGGTCGCCGGTGTTGGTGGCGTGGGGGCCGCCGCAGATCTCCTTGGAGAATTCGCCCATCGTGTACACCTTGACCCGCTCGCCGTACTTCGACTCGAACAGGCCGATGGCGCCCTGGGCCTTGGCCTCGGCCACGGTCATCTCTTCGCAGGTGATGGGCGCGGCGGCCTGGATGTACTCGTTCACGAGGCGCTCGACCTCCTTCTTCTCCTCGTCGGTCATCTTGCGGCCGAAGGAGAAGTCGAAGCGCAGGCGCTCGGGGGTGATGTTGCTGCCCTTCTGGGCCACCTCGGGGCCGAGGACCTTGCGCAGGGCCGCGTGCAGCAGGTGGGTGGCGGTATGCAGCTTCGTGGTCTGCTCGCTGTGGTCCTGCAGGCCGCCCTTGAAGCGCTGCTCCGCGCCGGCATGGCTGTTCTCCTGGTGCTTCTTAAAGCGCTCCTGGAAGCCCTCGACATCCACCTCGATGCCCTTCTCGGCGGCCATCTCCTCGGTGATCTCGATGGGGAAGCCGTAGGTGTCGTACAGCTTGAAGGCGCTGCGGCCGTCCATCTTTTCGGTGGCCTTCAGCAGGGCGTCAATGGTGGCGTCGGAGACGGTGCCGTCCTTCACCTGTTCGATGATGGGCTTGTTCTCCGGGCTGGGGGGCAGCTGGCGAAGCGCCGCGGCCACGGTGTCGGGATCGGCCTTGTTCACCTTCAGGGCGGCGAAGGCTTCCCGCTTCTTCATCATGTTGCCCCAGACCTTCTCGAACTCGGCCTGGCCCTTCTTCAGCGTCCTCTGGAAACGGTCCTCCTCCAGCTTCAGCTGCTCCAGGATATGCGCGCCGTTGCGCTCCAGCTCGGGGTAAACCGCCTTATACTGGTCGATGATGACCTTCGCGATCTCGCAGGTGAAGCCCGCGGGCATGCCCAGCTTCATGCCGTGGCGCACGGCCCGGCGGATCAGGCGGCGCAGCACGTAGCCCTGATCCACGTTGGAGGGGGTCACGCCCCGGTCGTCGCCGATGATGAAGGTAGCGGTACGCATGTGGTCGGAGATGATGCGAATGGACTTGGGTCCTGGCCGTACTTCCTGCCGGACAGCTCCTCGATCTTGCCGATGATGCCGGAGAAGATCTCGGTTTCGTAGACGGTGCCTGCCCCCATCAGCACGCAATAGGTGCGCTCCAGGCCCATGCCGGTGTCCACGTTCTTCTGCTTCAGCGGAACGAATGTGCCGTCGGCCTGCTTTTCGTACTGCATGAACACGTCGTTCCAGATCTCCAGGTACCGGCCGCAGGAGCAGGCGGGCGAGCAATCCGGACCGCAGGGCGGCTGGTCACGGATGATGAACATCTCGGTGTCCGGGCCGCAGGGGCCGGTGATGCCGGCGGGGCCCCACCAGTTGTGCTTCTTGGGCAGGTAGAACAGGTGGTCGTCCTTCACGCCCTGGGCGCGCCACAGGTTGGCCGCTTCTTCATCGCGGGGCGCGTCCTGGTCGCCCTCGAACACGGTGAAGGCGAGCTTGTCGGGGTCCAGGCCCAGCCAGTCCTTGCTGGTCAGGAACTCCCAGCTCCAGGGGATCATTTCCTTCTTGAAGTAGTCGCCCAGCGACCAGTTGCCCAGCATCTCGAAGAAGGTCAGGTGGCTGGGGTCGCCCACGTCGTCGATGTCGCCGGTGCGGATGCACTTCTGCACATCGGTCAGGCGGGTGCCCATCGGGTGCTTCTCACCCATCAGGTAGGGCACCAGCGGGTGCATACCGGCGGTGGTGAACAGCACGGTGGGGTCGTTCTCGGGGATGACCGACGCGCTGGGAATGCGGGCGTGGCCCTTCTCCTCGAAGAAGCGCAGGAACAGGCTGCGCAGCTCGTTGGCGGATTGGATGTTCATGGGAATTACCTCCTCTTGATGGAGGGAACAGGGACATCGAGCGCCCGGAAAACGCTCCAGTGGAGCGTTTTCAGTGGTTCGAGCGCCTGGAAATCTGTCCAGTGGACAGATTTCAGCGAGA
>ONJE01000259.1 GCA_900318045.1 uncultured Eubacteriales bacterium | reverse complement strand
GCTGGCGGCAAGTCAAGGGACTTCAACGCCGGTATGGCGGAAAAGATGCCGCATGATTGTATAGGTTTAGGTTGAGATTAGTATTAGACAAGCAGAATGATCAAATCATTTCTGAACAGTGCCTTATCCATTATACCACAACCCCCGGGCAGAGGCAAAGCACCGCTGGAATTTAACGCGATCTTCCCTTGTATTCATGGGCAGAGGCTGTTATAATACTCCAGGTAAGCAGAAGCGCCGACTTCTCACCCTGCGACTGACGTTGTATGGGTTAACAGCATGAAGTAGACTCCGTGGGGAGTCTGTTGAGAGCGGCGCAATGCGCGGCTCTTTCTTTATTGGCAAGCTTTATAGGAGGTGTTTCGGTATTAACGATCTCATGATTAACGAGGAGATTCGCGATCGCGAGGTACGTGTCGTGGATCAGAACGGTGAACAGCTGGGCGTCATGTCCGGCAGGGATGCGCTGGCCTTGGCAGAGGAGCGTCAGCTGGATCTGGTCAAGATCGCCCCGCAGGCCCGTCCGCCGGTCTGCAAGCTCATGGACTACGGCAAATATCGCTTTGAGCAGTCCAAAAAAGAGCGTGAATTCCGCAAGAATCAGAAGGTCATTACCGTCAAGGAGGTTCGCCTGTCCGCCACCATCGAGGACCATGACATCGACGTCAAGTTCAAGAATGCCGTGAAGTTCCTGAAGGACGGCAACAAGGTCAAGGTGACGATCCGCTTCCGCGGCCGCCAGATCACCCACTCCGACATTGGCCGCCAGGTCATGAATGAGTTTGCCGATAGGATCAAGGAGTATGGCACCGTGGACAAGGCCCCCCAAATGGAAGGCCGAAGCATGATCATGTTCATCTCCCCGAGAGCTTCCGATTAATTGTTACTGATCAACGAGAGGAGGAAAAACCCATGCCCAAACAGAAGACGCACAAGGGCGCAGCAAAGCGTTTTAACCTCACCAAGAGCGGCAAAGTCAAGCGCGCTCAGGCCTTCAAGCGTCATATTCTGACCAAGAAGCCCACCAAGCGCACCCGTAACCTGCGCAAGGCTGCCTATCTGACCACCACAGAAGGCAAGACCATGAAAAAACTGATTCCGTACAAGTAAGGAGGCGAATCAAGAATGGCAAGGATTAAGCGTGCTGTCAACGCACAGAAGAAAAAGCGTAAGGTAATGAAGCTTGCGAAGGGGTACTTTGGCGCCAAGAGCAAGCAGTATCGTGCCGCCAGCGAACAGGTTCGCCGTTCTCTGCGCTACGCCTACATCGGTCGCAAGCTGAAGAAGCGCGATTTTCGCAGCCTGTGGATTGCCCGCATCAACGCGGCGGCCCGCATCAACGGCCTGAGCTATTCCAAGCTGATCAACGGCCTGAAGGTTGCCGGCATCGATATCAACCGCAAGATGCTGTCCGAGCTGGCGATTTCCGATCCCGCCGCGTTCGCGGTGCTGGCGGAGAAGGCCAAGGCTGTGCTGAATAAGTAAGGAACTGCAATGTAATAAGTTGCGCAGATTGCGAAGGATGAATTCACCCCTGCGAGGCGGAGAAGGGAAGCGTGCCCTGGCACGTTGACCGACGACAACGATGCCGCAGGCCTTTCAGGCTGAAGGGTACAGGGATGGATTCAGGCAAACAATATGTGCAGGCTATTTCGTGGAAGCTCCTAAAAAGCCATATATAAATCAAGGGTTCAAATCCATTTGGATTTGAACCCTTGATTTTATACTTGAGGAAATACCGCATGATTGGGTAATGGTATGATGATAGGAATTATGACCAGGTTCAGCCTGCTGAAATCGCAGGTTACCTGGCGGGTAATCAAGATTTTTGCAGGCTGTAGATGGTTGAAATTCATCCATGGAATTTTAGTCGATTGCGAACTGCAAGAATCGAAGGTTACCTGGCGGGTAATCGAGATTCTTGCAGGCAGCAAGCGGCTGAAATTCAACCGCTAATGGGCCGCGAGCATTGTGCGGCATTTCCTTAATCATTCCTGGCTCGCAACGCCCTCCGGCAGGCTGGATACCACGTTTACCACGAAAGTGTCTACAGCGCCGCTGGCGGACCTTGCGGTGATGGTGGCGGTGCCGTAGCCGCCCACAAGATCCACTTTGCCGCGCTGGTTGACGGTGGCGACCAGATCGTTGTCGGCGCTCCAGGTCAGGTGGGTATCGTCGGCGTCGGCTGGGAATACCTCGGCTTCCAGCTGTATGGGCATGACGGTCTGTTCCCGCAGCACGTACATTTGGTGCAGGTTCAGGCGAATCTCCTCCACGATGGTCTGCACGGTGACCACACTGCTGGTGATCTTGCCGTCCGCGGCAGCACTGATGCGTGCTGTGCCGCTCCTGACACCGGTGACCACGCCATCCTCGACCGTGGCCACGGCGGGGTTGCTGGAAGTCCACGCGATCAGGTGGCTGCTGGAGTTCACATCCACGTTGCCTTGGGCGTCGAAGAAGCGGGGCTCCAGCACCAGCGTGTTGCCGCGCTTGATGGTGGCGGCGGTGGGGGAAATTTCGAAATCCGCCACGGGGGGCTCCACCTTGACCACAGTGCTGGCCGAGAGGCCCTCACGGGAGAAGACGCTCAGCACGGCCTGGCCCTCAGCGACGGCGCGCAGGGTGCCGTCACTGTGTACCTCCAAAACCGTCTCGTCGCTACTGGTCCAGCGGGCGACTTCGTCGGTGGTGTCGGCGGGAATGTAGTTCGTGCCCAGGCTCAGCGTGGCTCCCACGCCCAGGAACACGTCCTCGGGCGTGATGCGCATGGCGTTGCCGGTGACGTGTACGTTGATGTCGGCACTGGCCGATAGACCGTTCACGGCGGTGGCTGTGATCCGGGTCCTGCCGCCGCCCACTGCGGAAACGCGACCCACGGCGTCTACCCGGGCAACCTGGTCGTTCTCGCTGGACCATTGCACCAGAGTGTTATCGGCCTTGTCATCGAATATGGCTCTGAGGCCGGTGACCTGGCCTTTTTCCATGGACATCCGGTCTGTATTCAGCACCAGCGTGGAGACGTGGGCGGTGACGACCTCGATCTGAACCTTTGCCCGGGCGCCGCTATCGGAATACAGCAGAATCTGGGTCTTGCCCGGCCCCACGGCGGTGACGTTTCCGATATTGTCCACCACGGCCACGGCCTCGTTGGCCGAGCTGTAGTGAACTGCCTGGGCGGGCTTGTCGGCATCCAGACGGTAGGTCAAGGCGTATTGGTCGCCGGGGCTCATCCGTATGGAACGGGGATGGGGATAAAGGTAGTCCTCATTTCCAAAGCGCATCGGGGCGAACAACAGCATGCCCAGAATCAACACCGCGATCAGGTTTGCCAGCTTGCTATAGACGGTATTCATGGCTCAAAGCCTTCCTTATTACACATTATCTCGTTATATATTATATATTATACGAATCCCGGTCCCTGCGGTCAACTTAATTTTGGTTCAGCCCTTGCAAAAGGGCACGGGTTGCGATAAACTTAATACACGGTGGCTTTTATTGGCACAAAGGAGCGATGAACCATGAAGATCAAACTCACCCAGCCCCAGGAGGACGCGCTGCGGGTGTTCTTGGATGGCTTTGAGGATGCGGAGCAGCTCTCAACCCGGGAATACGTGGTGGACCTGTACGATATATCCGAGCCGGTGTCCCTGGACCTGGTGTTCGTCAAGGGCGGCGTCGCTATCGACGGCGCAGCCCAGCTGAAATACGACGCAGACCAGGACGGCTGGTACATGGGCGAACGGCTGGACAGCCCCGAGGCCGTGCGCGCAGCGTTGGAGCAGGCCGGGGCCCTGGGCACGTGAAGCTGGTATTGGGTCGCCGGGACGGACTGAAGCCCGCGCTGCGCGCTACGGAGCGGGGCCCGTCGAATGCCATCCCCGCGGGATTGCTGGCGCAGCGGCGGGAGGCGCTTTACCGCGCCATTGAGGCAGCCCAGGCGTTTATGCACAAGCGGGTGCCCACTGATGCCTTCATGGACAATCTGCGTCGCCGCTATCCCGCACCGCTGTACTTCCTGGAATCGAGCCGCCAGGCGCTGGAGCGGGCGGGCGTTTCCCGGCTGGATGCTTTTTACTATGCGCTGATCCCATCGCTGACCCGCACCTGCATGTCCCAGCAGTGGGGCGTCCGGCCCCGTTTGGACAACCTTGAGGCCATGGGGGAGTATCTGAAAACGCTCTATGTGGGCGTGCATGTGGAATGCTTCTACCTGATCCTGCTGGATCGGGTTGGCAGGCTGATTCGGCCCGTGCTGCTGCAGCGGGGCGGCGTGGATAACGCGCCCTTCTACCTGCGTCAGCTGCTGGCAACGGCGCTACAGGAGCAGGCAAGGTTCATCGTGCTGGCCCACAACCATCCGGGCGGTACGAGGCGGCCCTCCAACGAGGACCTGCGCTGCACGCTCCAGGCCTTGGAAGCCTTCGCGCCCCTGCGTATACCGCTGCTGGACCACGTCATCGTGGCGGGCGACACGGTGGTTAGCATACGCGACTGCGGTATGCTGCCGGACATGCTGTGGACAATCGCTCAGCCGGGCAGCAGGATCGTCAACGGCTGGCTGGGTGACATGAATCTTAATTGATTTATGAAGATTCCACAAATCTGACGATTATTTACAAGAAGTTAAAATGTTTTCCGGATAATTACGCCGGATTTAAACATTGGTTCGGTATACTCGTAACAAACGCAAACGACGCGCATAGGGAGGCCAAATCATGTATCTGGATCATCGCGTGACCGTAAAGATTGCCCGCGTATTGAATATGATCGATATGTCAGCGCTGCTGCTGGACGCCAACGGCAATGTGATATTGCCCGAGGGCGACCAGCGCACCTTCACCATTCCCGAAGAGGCGCTGGCCAACCCCACCACGCCCTTTATCTACGGCGCCATGACCCTGATCGGCACCTCCGACGACCAGCCCGTGTTTGTATGCCTGCATGGCGACAGCGACGACATCAAGAAGTGTGCCGTGCTGTGCGCCGAGCTGATCAATGTGCTGATGCGCGAGGACATGAGCCACAGCAATCGGGAACAGTCGCTGCGGCAGATGCTGCGGGGCGACGTGGAGGGCGCCGAGTTTGAATCGCTGGCCGCCGAGCATAACATTCCCGTCAAGATGAACCGCTGTGTGCTGTACTTCTATTTCCAGGACATGGAGGTGGAGACCGCGATCCGCGTGATGATGGACGCCGTGGACAGCGAGCACGACATCGTTACCGAGGTGGGGCATCACTCCGTGGCCATGTTGAAGGCCGTTGATGAGGACGCTGACTTCGACGAGCTGGAGGAGTACGCCAACGCCTTTGAGAGCAGCTTCCTCACCGAGACCGGCACTACGGTATTCATCGGCATTTCCGATCCCCGTACCGATTTGATGGCCATTCCGGATGCGTTCGCCGAAGCCCGCAGCGCCATCAACGTGGGCCGCGTGTACCATGGCAACAAGCACGTCTTCGTGTACCGCAACCTGCTGCTGGAGCGTTTCCTCAACGAGGTTTCCCCCCAACTGGGCGCGAGCTACAACAGCCGTATCTTCAACCGGAAGACTGCCAGGCTGTTCAACGACGAGATGATCCACACCATTGAAACCTTCTTCGACAACAGCCTGAACCTCTCGGAGACAGCCCGAAAGCTGTATATCCATCGCAACACGCTGGTGTACCGCTTGGAAAAGGTGCAGCATGCCATAGGCCTGGACCTGCGCAACTTCGACGACGCTGTCACCTTCAAGATGATGATGCTGTTGGGCAAGGGTGAGGGCAACCGCAGGCTACGGCTGTAATCAGGTGTCGCTTCGGATCATACATTCAGAGTAAGGCACTGTTCAGAAATGACTTGTTCAACTCATTTTTTCGCAGCGCCTAGAGTGTGTTTCTAAATGCAGGGAGATGCAATTTCGAGTGGATTTGCCTGCATTTCAAGGCGATTTTCCGCAGGCTTAGTGGGGCTAAGTCAAGGAA
>ONJE01000252.1 GCA_900318045.1 uncultured Eubacteriales bacterium | reverse complement strand
CCATCGTGATGATGCGCTGGGGCCCGTGGGCGGGCCTGCACGCGGCGCTGGGGGGCGTCGTCTTCTGCCTGACCTCCGGCGCGGGCGCGAAGCATTACATCATCTACGCGGCAGGCAATCTGCTGTCCCTTGCGGCGCTGGCCTTTATCCGGGCGGCGACAGCCGAGGGCATACGGCAGAGCGCCTCCAAATCCCTGTTGCTGGCGCTGGGCGTGACGCTGCTGATGCAGCTGGGCCGGGCGCTGTTTGCCGTTATTTTTGGCGCGTTGCCGGCGATGGCGCTGGGCTTTTTCACCACCGACGCGATTACGCTGCTGTTCACACTGGTGCTGGTCTGGATCGCCCGCCGGCTGGATGGCATATTTGAAGATCAAAACCACTACCTGCTCAGGATACAGAGGCAGGAAAAAGAAGAAAGAGGAGGATTCTGATGAGAGACAAGGGATCGGATTATCTGATTTTCGATCAGGCCAGCGGCACTTATCGGGAAGACCCCGAACAGCTGGTGCGCGACGACGTCGAAAAGCACTACTGGTTGCACGTGGGGCGCACCATCCTCAAGGACTGGCGCCTTTACGTGATGCTGCTGCCCACCCTGCTGGTCTTCCTGTTCTGGCGCTACCTGCCCATGTACGAGCTTCTGGGCGCGTTCAAGGTCAGCGACCAGGTCAAGCCGGTGGCCGACCAGTATTTCGCGGGCTTCTCCTATTTCAAGACCCTGCTGGTCGGCGGCGGCACCGGCGGCCTGTCGGTGGAATTCTGGCGGGCCCTGCGCAATACCTTCCTGCTCAGCTTCTACGGCCTGTGCTTCGGCTTCCCGATGCCCATCATACTGGCCCTGTTCTTCAACGAGATCCGCTCCAACATCGCCCGAAGCGTCTACCAGGTGCTCACCTACCTGCCGAAGTTCATGTCCACCGTCGTCATGACCTCGCTGGTGATGATGCTGGTGAAGCAGGGCTCCCTGACCAGCGGCGCGGGCATCGTCAGCCAGTTCCTGGCGCGGCTGGGCCTGATCAGCCAGGAGACGGCCAACTCGGGCCTGCTGAACAACCCGGCCTTCTTTCGGGGCATCTACCAGATCAGCGGCATTTGGGAGACGGCCGGCTACGACAGCATCGTATTCTTCGCGGCGATCATCGCCATATCGCCCACCAGCTACGAGGCGGCGCAGATCGACGGCGCGGGCAAGATGGCCCAGATGCGCTACGTGGTGCTGCCCAGCATACTTTCCACCATCGTCATCATGCTGATCATGCGCATCGGCTCGCTGCTGAACATCGGCTATGAGAAGGTGCTGCTGCTGTACAACACCAACACCTATGTGACCGCCGACGTGGTCTCCACCTTCGCCCAGCGCTACGGCCTGGCGGGCGCCCAGAAGGGCATCGCCTCCGCCGCCGAGATGATGAACAATGTGGTGGGCATGCTGCTGGTCATTGGCGCGAATACGGTGGCCCGCAAGGCGTCCAACGTGTCGCTGTACTAAAGGGGGGCTGAACGTGAAAAGAAAACTTGAGGTCTCCGAGCTGATCTTCAAGATTGTCAGCTATACGCTTCTGACCGTGTTCGCCCTGGGGTGCCTTTACCCGTTCCTGTACGCGGTGTCGGCCTCCATCAGCGGGCGCCACGCCGTGGACTATGGCGAGGTGGTGCTGTTCCCCAAGGACATCCAGTTCGACGCCTTCCGCAGGATGTTCAACGACAACATGTTCTGGAACTCCTATTCCAACACGCTGTTCCTGACGGTCTACGGCACGCTGTGGGCCCTGGGCGTGTCCATACTGGGCGCCTACGCCCTGTCCAAGAAGCGGCTGCTGTTCCGCAAGGTGTTCAACTTCTACCTGGTGTTCACCATGTGGTTCTCCGCCGGCATCGTGCCTCAGTACCTGAACTACCTGGCCACCAAGAAGGTGTTCAATTCCGTGGGCATCATGGACGACAAGTGGCTGGTGGTCATCGCCATGGGCATGGCGGCCATGAACATCATACTGCTGCGAAACGCCTTTGAAAACGTGCCCAGCGAGATCGAGGAGGCCGCCATCGTCGACGGCGCCACCGAGTTCGGCGTGCTGAGCAAGGTGTTCATCCCGATGTCCAAATCCACCATCGCCACGGTGGCGCTGTTCTTCGCCATCTCCCGCTGGAACGGCTATTTCTGGGCGCGCCAGATGATCTCCAATTCCCACGAGCATCCGCTGCAGGTGTTCATCCGCCTGACGTTGGAGGACTTTACCAACCCCGAGACCATGGCGGGCTGGAACGAGACTTACGCCTCGGATTCGGTCATCTACGCGTTGATCGTCTGCTCCATCGTGCCGATCCTCATCATCTACCCCTTTATCCAGAAGTACTTCGCCAAAGGCACCAATGCCGGCGGTGTGAAGGAATAATATCAAGGAGGAAAATTGTATGAAGAAGCTCTTGTCGATCCTGTTGGCCTGCGCCATGCTGCTGTCCTGCGCCGCGCTGGCTGAGGACACCGTGCTGCGCATGGCCACCGGCTACAACAGCACCAAGACGGGCATCGCCTTTGATGCCGAGACCGCCGGCAGCGGCGTGACCCTGGCCGATGGCAACACCTACAACACCGGCGACCTGAAGCCCACCTGGGTGGAGGCCGGAAAGATCCTCGGCGTGAAGTTCGAGGACAAGTATCAGGGCAACAGCGCCGCCAAGGAGTTCGAGTTCTGGAAGGACCGCCTGAACGAGGTTGACATGATCAGCGGCACCGCCGCCACCCTGTCCGAGTACGGCGAGGCCGGCAGCCTGGTCAACCTGGCCGAGTACATGGACCAGATGCCCTCCTTCAAGGCCTATCTGGACGCGAACCCCATCGTTCGCCTGTCCATCACCGGCAACACCTCCACCGGCGCCATCTACTTCAGCCCCTACTTCGACGGCGTCAACGACATCGAGCGCATGCCGCTGATGCGCGTGGACTGGGTGCAGAAGCTGCTGGACGGCGAGGGTGAGTTCACCGCCGAGGCCTGCAACGACACCGCCGCGCCGGTCTGCCAGCCCTACATGCCCACCAGCGGCACTGTGGAAATCGAGACCGTGAAGCTGGACGGCTCCGGCACCGAGACCGTCACCAAGAACTACGATGCCTACGGCAACATCGTGGCGGCCATGAGCGAGAAGATGCCCATGAGCGGCGTCGACGCGGTCAACATGCTGCGCGAGTACATCGACAAGACCTATGACGGCTATTATGGCACCGAGCGCTCCAACCTGTTCGTGGGCCAGAACGCCGCCTGGGACGCCGATGAGCTGGTTGCCCTGCTGCGCTGCGTGGTGGCCAATCCCCAGACCCTCAACGGCACCGATTCCGTGCAGGGCCTGTTCACCCGCGAGGAGGCCAACAACCAGCGCCGCGTGGATATGATCCGCCTGGCCGGCCACCTGTTCGGCGTGCGCGGCATGGAGTCCCGCCAGGATTACCTGTATGTCGGCACCGACGGCGAGCTGCATGACGCCCGCCAGGAGACCGCCGCCTACGAGGCCATGGGCCGCATGAACGACATGGTGCAGGAGGGCCTGATCTCCAAGGCGTTCCTGGATTCCTCCGAGGAAAACAGCGGCACCTATCTTGAGAACGATCTGGGCTTCATGAGCTATGACTACAACCAGACCCAGACCATCATGAACGAGACCAAGCTGCAGGACGGCGAGAAGTACATGGCGGTCATGGTGCCCGTGGCCCGCTGGTACGACGGCACCGACGACGAGGGCGTGTACATGCGCTTCACCGAGTCCTGGCGCTCCGTTAAGACCGACGGCTGGGCCATCTCCAAGGCCGGCGTCGAGGGCGACGAGGCCAAGCTGAACGCCGCGCTGTCGCTGATCGACTACGCCTTCTCCGACAAGGGCCAGATCCTGATGAGCTACGGCCCCGACGCCTTTATCAAGACCAAGGAAGACGGCAGCTACGAGACCTTCATGTTCAACGGCAAGGAGATGCCCGTCATCGCCGACGCCACCTACGCGGAGCTGTGGGAGAAGGCCAGCGGCAACTATACCAACTACGCCCGCATGTACCTGGGCTCCACCCTGTCCTTCGCCAAGAGCCAGGCCTTCGAGTACCAGTGCACCAGCGCCGTCGGCAAGGAAGGCGCGGGCCACATCTCCACGGCCATCGGCCTGGGCACCATCAAGCATCCCGAGTTGGCCATCACCGAGAATCCCTGGTATTCCTCCATGCCCACCGTGCTGCCCAACACCAAG
>ONJE01000374.1 GCA_900318045.1 uncultured Eubacteriales bacterium | reverse complement strand
CTTGACTTAGCCCCACTAAGCCTGCGGAAAATCGCCTTGAAATGCAGCCCAATCCACTCGAAACTGCACATCCCTCATTTTAGAAACACACTCTAGTATTACTGTTCCTGTCACTTCCCGATCATGAACATGAATTCCCCGGAGGCGCACACCTCGTCGCCCACCTTCGCCTCGCCCTTCACCACGAAGAGGGTGCCCTTGCTGCGCACCAGCTGGGAACGGACGGTGATGGTGTCGCCAGGGCGCACCGGGCGGCGGAAGCGCACACTGTTGATGCCCGCGTAATAGGGTGTGCCGCCGGGAATGGCATCCTTCATCAGCATACAGGAGGCCTGAGCGATGATCTCGCACTGGATCACACCCGGCACCACCGGGTTGCCCGGGAAGTGTCCCCGCAGGAAAAACTCGTCGCCCCGCACGTGGTAGATGCCCTCGGCGGTACCGTCCTCCAACAGCGCCGCTTCGTCCAGCAGCGCCATGTCGTCGCGGTGGGGCAGGATTTGCGCGATCTGCGCGCGGTTCAAGCGTTCGGTTGGCATGTTGTTTCCTCCGTTCAGATTTTCCTCAGCGCCACCACGGCGTTATGTCCGCCGAAGCCCAGGGACGACGATACGGCGACCTCAACATCGGCCTTTACGGCCTCGTTGGGCACATAGTTCAAATCGCACTCGGGGTCGGGCTCTCGCAGGTTGATGGTGGGCGGCACAATGCCGTTTTTCAGCGTCATGGCGCAAACGATGGCCTCTACCGCGCCGGCGGCGCCCAGCATGTGACCGGTCATGGACTTGGTGGAGCTGATCAGCGCCGCCCGCGCGGCCTCCTCGCCCATGGCCTTCTTGATGGCCAGGGTTTCCACCTTGTCGTTCATCGGCGTGCCGGTACCGTGGGCGTTGATGTACAGCTCTTCGCCCTGCCAGTTGGCCTCCTCCAGCGCCAGTTTGATAGCGTTCGCCGCGCCCACGGCCTCGGCATGGGGGGCGGTGATGTGGTAGGCGTCGCAGGTATTGCCGTAGCCGCAGACCTCGGCCCAAACCTTCGCGCCGCGGGCCATGGCGTGTTCATATTCCTCCAAAACCACGATACCTGCGCCCTCGCCCATCACGAAGCCGCCGCGGCGGGCATCAAAGGGCAGGGAAGCAGCGTTGGGGTCCTCGCTCTCGCTGAGGGCTTTCATGTTGGAAAAGCCCGCCACCGCCAGGGGAATGATGGTCGCCTCGGCGCCGCCGGCGATGATGGCGTCCGCATGGCCGTATTTGATGGCCCGGAAGGCCTCGCCGATGGCGTGGCTGCTGGTGGCGCAGGCTGTTACCACGGGCAGGCAGGGCCCCTGGGCGTTGAAGCGGATGGCAATATTGCCCGCCGCCATGTTGCCGATCATCATAGGAATGAAGAACGGGGACACCCGCGCAGGGCCGCGGTTGAGCAGCTTCTCGGTCTCCTGAACGAAGGTCTGCATGCCGCCGATGCCGCTACCCACGTACACGCCAAAGCGCTCCGGGGCCACTTGCCCCTCTATGCCGCTGTCGGCCACGGCCTGCATGGCCGCCGCCATGGCGTACTGGGCGAACAGGTCGGTGCGCTTGGCCTGGGCCCGGTCGATACCCACGGCTTCGGGGTCGAAGTCCTTCACCTCGCCGGCCAGCTTCGCCTTGTAGGCAGTGGTGTCGAAGCGGGTGATCGGCCCGATGCCGCACACGCCCCGGGTCAGGTTCTCAAAGAACGCCTCCACGCCGCTGCCCACTGGGGAAACGACGCCGGCGCCGGTGATTACTACACGTTTCATATATTACCCTCACTGCATGATGGATAGAGGGGGATCAGGAATAAGCAGCAAGCCTTTTCAATTCCCCATTCCCCGTTATCGCATGAAGAAGCCGCCGTCCACGTTGATGACGCTGCCGGTGATGTAGCCCGCGCCATCGCTGGCCAGGAACGCCGCCACCGCGGCCACGTCCTCAGGCTTGCCCATGCGGCGCAGCGGGATGCTCTTGCAGGCCTCCTGAAGCGCGTCCTGGTTCATGTTCGCCGTCATGGGCGTTTCTATGAAGCCAGGGGCGATGGCGTTGCAGGTCACGTTGCGGCTGGCCAGCTCCCGGGCGATGGTCTTGGTCAGGCCCACCACGCCCGCCTTAGACGCAGAATAGTTCGCCTGGCCGGCGTTTCCCATCAGGCCGGAGATGGAGGCGATGTTGATGATGCGGCCCGCGCGCTTCTTCATGAAGTCGGCGTACAGGGCCTTGATCATCAGGAAAGTGCCCTTCAGGTTCACGGACAGCACGGCGTCGAAATCCTCAGGGGTCATGCGCAGCGCCAGCTTGTCCCGGGTGATGCCGGCATTGTTCACCAGGATATCCACGCCGCCCAGCGCTTCCTTCACCCGGGCAACGGCTTCGGTGACCTGGTCGTAGTCGGTAATGTCACAGCGCGCGGCGAAGGCCCGCACGCCCAGCGCGCGAATCTCTTCGGCGGTCTGCTCGGACAGCTCCAGGCTGCCCGCGTCAAGTATCGCGATGTCTGCTCCCTCGCCGGCCAGCTTCAGGGCAATTGCGCGTCCTATGCCCCGCGCCCCGCCGGTAACGAGGGCCACTTTGTTGTTCAGCATAGTTACCTCCGTGATGAGTTGGTTGACAAATTCTGATTTGTCGCGGGCTATCGCCCGCTTGAAGGGGGACAGGTCCCCCTTCAATACATCCCCCTCAGATT
>ONJE01000297.1 GCA_900318045.1 uncultured Eubacteriales bacterium | reverse complement strand
CGGTCGCTGGGGAAGGCTTTGACAACCGCGTCAGCCGCTATTCCTAATCCCTAATCCCTATTCCCTAATCCCTGAGCGTCAGCTCGATAAATCAGAATTTACCTTCCTCTGTGCTTCAAGGGTGAAATTCTACCCACTCCGCCAAAAAATAAACATATGTTCGATTCCAATGCGGCGGTCGGTGTGCTATAATGAACCCACAAAAGCGACGGGATGAACGTCCGCAAGAATATATTTTTGGAGGATTGCACGATGGCAGCGGAGAAGAAGGCCGAGAAGAAGCCCGCGACCCGGCAGTTCGGGGACGACAGGAAGAAGGCGCTGGAGGTGGCGCTGGGCAAGATCGAGAAGGATTTTGGCAAGGGCTCGGTGATGAAACTGGGCAGCGCCAGCGCAGCCCAGGTGGAGGTCATTCCCACCGGCAGCCTGCAGCTGGACTTCGCCCTGGGCGTGGGCGGCCTGCCCAAGGGGCGCATCGTCGAAATCTATGGGCCTGAGAGCTCCGGCAAGACCACCGTGGCGCTGCATTGCGTGGCCCAGGCCCAGAAGGCCGGCGGCACCGCGGCGTTCATCGACGCCGAGCACGCCCTGGATCCGGTGTACGCATCCAAGCTGGGCGTGGATATCGACGAGCTTTACGTCTCCCAGCCCGACAACGGCGAGCAGGCGCTGGACATCTGCGAGGCGCTGGTGCGCTCCGGGGCCATCGACATCGTGGTGGTGGACAGCGTGGCCGCGCTGGTGCCCAAGGCCGAGATCGAGGGCGACATGGGCGACAGCCACGTGGGCCTGCAGGCCCGGCTGATGTCCCAGGCGCTGCGCAAGCTGACCGGCGTCATCTCCAAGACCAACGCCGTGGTTATCTTCATCAACCAGCTGCGCGAGAAGGTGGGCGTGCTCTACGGCAACCCCGAGACCACCACCGGCGGCAAGGCGTTGAAGTTCTACGCCTCGGTGCGCATCGACATCCGCAAGAGCGAGCCCATCAAGGAGGGCAAGGAGATCGTCGGCAACCGCACCAAGATCAAGATCGTCAAGAACAAGGTGGCCCCGCCCTTCCGCACCTGCGTGGTGGACATGCTGTACGGCGAGGGCATCAGCCGTGAGGGCGAGCTGCTGGACATCGCCGTGGAGCAGGGCCTGGTGCAGAAAGCCGGTTCCTTCTACTCCTACAATGGCGAGCGCATTGGCCAGGGCCGCGACAATGCCCGCCGGTACTTCCGCGATAACCCCGAAGCCTACGACGCCGTCGAGGCCAAGATCCGCGAGAGCTTCAAGAGCGGCGGCATCGAGGCCCCGCTGGACACCTCCGCCATGCCCGAGGAGGACGAGGCGGTGGACGACGAGGAGTTCGAGCTGGACGAGTGAGGTTACAAAGCCAACCCCGCGCAACGGAAACGTTGCGCGGGGTTGGCTTTTGGGGGGAGGCCACTTCTGATTTGTGGGGGAGATGAGGGAAGAGGGAACAGGGAACAGGGAACAGGAATGGCGGCAGGCGCGTGGATTATGAGAACGTATACGCTGCAGGGACGACGCCCTTCTCGAATGAATGCAGTGGTGGCGTCTATGTCGTCGCTACAGGTTTTTCAGGGATTCCGCGTCTCATTTTACCGCGGAAACGTTTCTTTTGTCCTGGTTGTATCGTTTCGCGCGCGGCTTTTCCTGTTCCCTGTTCCCTGTTCCCTGTTCCCTTTGCACTACCCTTTGCATTTCTGCCAACAGCTCGATAGATCTGAATTTCGCCCACATCATGACATCAATGGGATATTTTGGCAACAAAATGTCAATCAATGGTAAATCCGTTGACATTCAACGGGGGGATGTATAAAATTATACTGTATCTTTCTATACACATCCGCGCCAATCCGGGCGCATAGTATTATGGAAGCAAAGGTTGTGAGACGATGGAGGCTCAGAGGCGGCGGCAGAACGGCCTGGGCTGGGGCGACAGGGGCAACCATACCCTGCCCAGGCAGCCCAAGCGGGCTGTCAACCTGCGCCACGATTATGGCCTGCGGCTGATCAAGCTGGCCAACGTGGTGCTGGTTACGCTGCCCTTCGCGCTGGTCTGGCTGCTGTACTACGTCCACACGGTGGTCATATTCCCCTCGATCTACCGCGGGGGCGGCATCATACTGATGTTCGTGGTGCTGTATACCTTCTTCGGTCGGGCCTACGACGCCTTCCTGGTGTCGCTGAAGCGCGTATCGGAAATGTTTTATGCCCAGGCGCTGAGCATATTCTTCGCCGACGGCTTCATGTACCTGGTGCTGTGGCTGATGTCGGGAGCCTTCCCCAACATATGGCCGGCGCTGGGGGCGCTGGCGGCCCAGCTGGCCCTGGGGGGCCTGTGGTGTTGGGCGGCGAACCGCTGGTACTTCGCCCATTACGGCGGGCAAAAGACCGCGGTGATCTACGACGTGCGCCGCGGTGTGGAGGACCTGTTCGGCCGCTACGGCATGGACCAGAAGTTCGACGTGCAGATGGTCTGCACGGTGGAGGAGTGCCTGTCGGCCAACCTGGACGCGCTGTCGGATTTCACGGCCGTGTTCCTGTGCGGTGTACACAGCCACGAGCGCAACATCATACTGAAATACTGCGTGGCCAACGGCGTGGTGGTGTACATCATCCCCCGGGTGGGCGACGTGATCATGAGCGGCGCGAAAAAGATCCCCATGCTCCACCTGCCCATGATGCGTGTGGACCGCTACGCCCCGCCGCCGGAATTCCAGGTGGCCAAGCGCGCCCTGGACATCGCCTTGGGCGTAGTGTTGCTGCTGCTGTTCAGCCCGATCCTGCTGGGCGCTGCCATCGCGGTAAAGCTGGAGGACGGCGGGCCGGTGTTCTACAAGCAGGTCCGCCTGACCAAGGACGGCCGGGAATTCAACATGCTGAAGTTCCGGTCGATGGTGGTCTCCGCCGAGCAGGACGGCGTGGCGCGGCTGTCTACCGGCGAGGATGACCCCCGGATCACCCGGGTGGGCCGCGTGCTGCGGGCCCACCGCTTCGACGAGCTGCCCCAGCTGTTCAACGTGCTGGGCGGCAGCATGAGCCTGGTCGGGCCCCGGCCCGAACGCCCCGAGATCGCCGCCGAGTACGAGCGGGACATGCCCGAGTTCGCCCTGCGCCTGCAATGCAAGGCCGGCCTGACCGGCTACGCCCAGGTCTACGGCAAGTACAACACCACCCCCTATGACAAGCTGCAAATGGACCTGATGTACATATCCAAGCCCAGCATCGTCGAGGACATCAAGATACTGTTCGCCACGCTGGCAATACTGTTCCGGCGGGAGAGCACCGAGGGCGTCGCCCCCGGACACACCAACGCCAGCGGGGACGACCGCAAGCCCGCGGCGTGAGCAAAACCAGCACCGGCCGACATTGCCCCGCGCAATGCCGGCCGTTTTGCGCTGCCGGCGGGTATTGACGAAAATGGGCAATGATGCGATAATGGGGAGGGGAATTCTGATTTATCGAGCTGACGCTCAGGGATTAGGGAATAGGGATTAGGGATTAGGAATAGCGGCTGACGCGGTTGTCAAAGCCTTCCCCAGCGACCG
>ONJE01000139.1 GCA_900318045.1 uncultured Eubacteriales bacterium | reverse complement strand
TCGTCGGTCAACGTGCCCCGGCACGCCTCCCTCCTCCGCCTTGCACTGGCGAATTCATTCGGCGCATTCTGTACGAATAATTTATTCACAGTCCCTAAAATGCGGGGCGGCGCAATGCCGCCCCTGTTTATCTGAATGTTCCTGCCGTCACTTCCCCATCGCCGGCCGAAGGATCTTCTGCTCAAAATCCCCGGCAGCCAACGGCGGTGAGAAGTAATAGCCCTGCACCAGGTCGCAACCCGCGTCCCGCAGCAGCTTCAGCTGGTTTTCCGTCTCCACGCCCTCGGCTATAACGGGCACCTTCAGGTAGCGGGCTATGTCGATGATCAGCTCCACCAGGTGGAGATCCCGCTCGTTGCGCTCGATGTTCCGGATAAAGGCCATGTCCATCTTCAGCACGTCGATGGGCATGGAAGAGAGCATGTTCAGCGAGGAATAGCCGGAACCGAAGTCGTCCATCTCAATCTCGTAGCCCTTCTCCCGCAGCTGGCCGATGACCCGGATCAGGTGATCCGCGTTCTCTGTGTAGGCGGATTCGGTGACCTCCAGTTTCAGGTTGGCGCGGTTCAGGCCGTGCTTTTCCACGATGCCGTCCAGGGTCTGGGCCAGGTCCGGGTCAAACACGTCCACCCGGGACAGGTTTACCGACACCGGCAGTTCAATTCCGAACTTATGTCGCCACTCGGCGACCTGGCGGGCGGCCTCGTTCCAGACATACCGATCCACGGCGCTGATCTGGCCGCTGCGTTCGAACAGGGGTACGAAATCCGCCGGGGAGATCACGCCCAGCTCCGGGTGCCGCCAGCGCACCAGCGCCTCCGCGCTTGCGAGCCTGGGGGGATCTGCCTTGATGTTGAACTTGGGCTGGTAGTAAACCTCAAGGGCATGCTCGTCAAGCGCCCGGTCCAGGTCGTTTTGCAGGCTCTGATTAAAGAGGTCGCGGCGGCGCAGCTCCTCGTCATAGACCATCAGGTGGGTCTTGTAGTCGCCCCGCACCATGCTGCACGCCGACCAGGCTCTATCGAACAGCTCCGCCGGCGCGAGCCCCTTCTGCCAGGGCATGACACCCATGCGCAGGCGGATGGTGGCGTTGCGGGACATGGCGTTCATCCGGCCCTGGAAGCGGCCCAGCAGCGCCCGGTAATCGTCCCGATGAGCGCAGTACAGGTCGAAGTGGTCGCCCTCCATACGGCCCGCGATGCCGTCATTCTCTTGAAGAAAATCATTGATCTCAGCGCCCAGGGCCGCCAGTACCTCGTCGCCGTATTCCCTGCCGTTCAGCGTGTTCAGCACATGGAAGCGCTCAATGTTCATCACGACGGCATCCATTGGCCTGTCAGGGTGCTCGCGGTATAGCCGATTGACGTAAGCGATGAAGAAGCTATGGCTGTACAGCTTCGTCAGCGGGTCGCGCTCCGCCTCGGAAATCAGCTGCCGGCCCGCGCTGGCTTTCGACTCGGCCCGCACGCTCCACAGCAGCAGCAGCAAGATCACCGACACGATCATGGCGGCTCCGGCCACCACGAAGCCCAGGTTGTCCTTCAGGAATTCCCCGAAGGTCACCCGCTCGCCGGTGAACGCGTTCCGGGTCAGCGAGGCGTTGACCGTGGCCGGTGGAATCAGCCGGCTGACCTTGTTGAGTATGGAATACAGGCAATCGTCCGCCTTGTTCACGGCAAAGCTCAAATCCATCGATTGTCCGGTGGTCAGCGTGGACAGCTTATACTTGTTGCAGAGGGCGTGGACCCGGTTGAGGCGGTAGTTGCTCACCAGCACGCAGTCGGCGTCCCCGGCGGCGACAGCCTTGAATCCATCCTCGGTACTGTCGAAGCCGACCGGCTTCCAGTTGGGAAAGTTGTCCTTCAGGAAGGTCTGGTAGTTGGGGTTGTTGGCGGGTCCGGCGACGGTCATCACCCGCTCCGGCGAAACCCCCTGCTGGTCGTCGTTTCGCACCGCGGCGTACATTTCACTGCGGATGTAGGTATCGGTAATGATGGCGCCCATCTGCTCGCCGTCATAGGTGCTCAGGCACACCGGGAACACGCAGTCGATCTCCCCGGCACCGAGGCTTTGCAGCGCCGCTTCGACGCTTTCGAAGGGATGGGTCTCAAAGCTGAGCCGGGTATTGAGCTCGCTGGTCTGGGCAAAGGACAGTATGTCCGCCAAAGCCCCGGTCAGAGCCCCCGTAGCGGGATCCCGGCTGCATACAGGCATGTAGCCGTCCAGGTAGCCGACGCGGATGGTGCCATGTTCGGCTATCCAGTCCTTCTCGTCGGCGGTGAGGAAGCTGGAAATGGAGCTGGCCTCGTTGAACTTCTCGGTCAGCTGCTGGTTGAAATTGCGGTTGTCCTCGAGGATGCGGTTCATGGCCACATCCAGCTCCCGCTTCAGGTCCGGACGGTTCTTGTTGATGCCGAAGTAGGCATCCGCCGCACCCACCTTGCACACCGGCACCACGTCGGCCTTGCGGCCATAGGTGTCCAGCGTCACCAGCACATCGATCTCACCCCGGGCCAGCATGTCCAGCAGCTCGGGTGTCTTTTCCGTCAGCTCGACGATCTCCGGGTGGACGTCGTGGTTTTTCGCCCAGTCAATGAACATCTGTTCCTGGATGCTGTTCTTGTTGACGCCAACCCGCTTGCCGTTGAAGGTGGAAAAGTCGTCGGGACTGATTGCCTTGTTGTCGGGAGCGATGAAGGCGTGGTAATCCTCCGACCCCATGCTCTCGGCGGAGTACAGTATCTTCCTGGCCCGCTCCTCGGTGTAGGAAACATCGCTGAGCAGGTCAATGTCCCCGGCAATCAGCATCTCCAGCAGCTCGGACCAGCTGCCCTCCACATATTCGTAGGTCCAGCCGGTGTATGTAGCCACCCGCTGCTGGTACACATAGCCGTAGCCGGAGCGGCGGCCGAACGAGTCCGTGCGGTGGAATGCCGATTCGTACCAGCCCACGCGCACCACCTTCGCCTCCGGTACCACACCCCGGGCGGAAAAGGGCGCGACAAAGGTCATCGCCAGCACAAGGCACAACAGGAACAAAGCCAACTTCTTCATGGTCACCCACCCCTGAATTCAAGCGGATTTATCCTCTGCAACAACGCTGTCAATGCAATGTGTGCATTTTTACATTCTTATTATAACATAATTTCGCTCATGTTGTCTATAGGCTATAAAATATTCTGATGCGCCAAGGTATTTTTGGCAGGATTTGGGTTGAAATATGGGGCTACAATATGCTATAATAAAGTAACCTTATGATAAGTCCATTGTAATCTGACAGTGGGATTTCTCTGCTATCGTGCATGCAAAAGTGAGGTCATATCATGAAAAGGGATAAGACCATCGACGAACGCAACGGCGCCGAAAAAATGTTGAACGACCTGTCAAGCCGTCACCGCGCCCCAATTGCTGGCTTCGTGCTGTTGCTGATCATGTATGTGGGCATCTATGTGTTGACGGTCATGTCATCGCGCAGCAAGGGTGTCATCATGCTGTTCGGCAACCCGACGCCCATCGCGTCGTTCACCGGCGTGTTCTCGATGCTGGGGATCTTCTGCATCATTTTCCTGGTGCTGCTTTACGGAAAGCTCGGCTATATCGCGTCCGTTGCTTTACTGCTGGCGCAGCTGCCCATGCTGCTGGTGCAGATATTCAAAGCGCACAACATGCTCTCCGTTCCCGGGTTGTTTTCAAACTTCCTCGCAATCCTGGTCGTCAACCTGATTTACAGGAACGACCTCAACGCCCGCAAATACCAGACCCGGCTGCGGGAGCAGGCCCTCACCGACCAGCTCACGGGCCTGCCCAATAAATTCGCCTGCTCCGAGCTGATCAATTCCCTGGTGGCGCGCCGGGAGAAATTCGCGGTGGTCTGCATCGACCTCAATCACTTCAAATCCATCAACAACACCATGGGGCGCAGCACCGGCAACAGGGTGCTGGTCGAGATCGCCGGTCGATGGAAAAAGGCCCTGAAATCGGGCAAGACCGATACTCTGGATTTCATCGCCTGCCAGGGTGGCGTGGAATACACGCTGATCATTCGGGGCTATGATTCCGACGCCGACATCCGCAAAACCATCGCATATTACAACGACATTCTGGAGGAAAAGCTGACCCTGGACAACTGCGACTACTACATCACCGCCAGCTACGGCTATGCCGAATACCCTGAAGATTCGAAGGATGGCGACACGCTGCTCACCTACGCCTTCACTGCCCTCTACGAGGGCAAGCACACCGCAAGCCGCGTCTGCCGCTTTACCCCCGACATTCTGCAAACCGAGCAGACCCTGGAAATCGAGCGGAAGATCCGCATGGCGCTGGAGCGCAACACACTGTGCTTCTACCTCCAGCCCCAGTTCGACATCTCCCACAAGCTGCGTGGCTTTGAGGCCCTGGCGCGACTGAAGGATGAGGACGGCAGTTTCATCAGCCCCGCCCAGTTCATCCCCGTGGCCGAAAAAGCCGGCCTGATCGACCAGATCGACCGCCGGGTTTTCCGGGATTCCGCGCTGTTCCTGAGTGACCTGATCAGGCGTACCGGGACCGATCTGACCCTGAGCGTCAACGTGTCTGCCCGTCACCTGATGCGCAACGACTTCCTCCAGGAAATACAGGATATCGTGAATACCAGCCACTTCCCCGTGCGGGACCTGGAAATCGAAATCACCGAATCGGTGATGATCGACTCGGCGGAAGAGGCGCTGAATTGCATCAACGCGGTCAAGCAGATGGGCGCGCGTATCGCCCTGGATGACTTCGGGACCGGCTATAGCTCGCTGAGCTACCTGAACACCTTCCCGGCGGACATCCTGAAGGTGGACAAGTCCTTCATCGACAAGATGAACAGCAGCGATTCCTCGAAGCAATACGTGGCGGCCATCATCTCCATCGGCCACATCATGAACTTTGACGTCATCTCCGAGGGCGTCGAAAAGCCGGAACAGCTGGACACGCTGCGCAGCATCGGCTGCGACTACATCCAGGGCTATATCTGGGGCCGTCCCCTGCCCCCGGATGAGGCCGAGGCGCTGGTGCTCAGGTCGGTGGCGGCATAAAGGAGATACCGCATAATAAAGGCGATCGATTGGCGACTGAATTTTTCGCCAGCCGCACCTGCCAATTTCGCAGGCTTACTGACGGAAAAGGTGCCGCCAAGCGCGCCGCCGTATTGTGCAGTGGTTTCCAAACGGTTTATGAAAGCCCCGGCGGCATTTCATAGGCCCGCAGGCTTGCTGGCGGCAAGTCAAGGGACTTCAACGCCGGTATGGCGGAAAAGTCGCCGCAGGATTGTATAGGTTTAGGTTGAGATTAGTATCACATGCGAAATGCCGCCGGGGCTGTCTTGTGGGCGGGCGTCACGCCTCAACCCGGCTGAACGTCAGATCCTCGCCGTCGCCGTCGGTCACGTCGCTCCAGGTCAGGCTTCCGCCTTCGAGGGTAAAGACCGCCTTGCTGTTGTCCCGGCCCACCTCTTCCTCGATGGTGCCGCCATCCGCCGTCGGGGTGATGAGCCTGCGGTTGGAGACGTCCACTGAAACCATGCGCTCCCCCTCGGCATCATACCGACAGGTGTACGCCCACTTGCCGGTGCGTCCGCCATCCAACGGCACGGCGACGGTGAACAGGCAGGCGACGCCATAGTCCTCCACCCGCAGGGTGACGCCTTCGCAAGCCCATCGCCCCACATAGGCCAGGACTTTGCTCCACGTCTCCCCGTCGCCCTCGCTCAGCCTTTTGAAATCGATGGGCGCTTCCAATTCCTCATCCGTGAAGCGAATGCCGCTCTGCGTAACCTGGAAATCGGAGAAGGGCATATCGTTCAGCGACCAGTCCGTCTCCACCAGCGTATCCCAAAGCGTGTCGTAATGCTGATGGGTCCGCGTGACACAGCCGCACCGCAACGTGTTGTTTTCTGTGTCATACCAGCAGCTTTCAAAAGCCCACACGTCGCTGTCTTCATCCCCTCGGATGAAGACGACCCGGCAGTGCAGCTCATCATCCTCGCGCCAGATCTGCGCCCGCACGCCGTCGGCAGTCCAAAAACCGAGATAGGCGTCCAGCCCCTCGGCGTCGGCGCTGACCCAGAGGGAAGCGCCGCCCAGCAGCACAATGACCGCCAGCAGCACGCTCAAAAGACTCTTCATCATACCATTCTCCTTGGCTCGTCGTGTATCATTGATTCCCACACAGCTGTTCAACCATGGCAGCGCAGGCGCCATAACTCCCGGCTGTGTTCATTGCAGCGGCGTCTGCGCCGCCACGGTCTGACCGCAGCGTTTCCCAATCGCAGAACCGTTACCTCTCCCGGTCCGCCCGCAATACGTCCCGGAGCCAGCGGCCCGTTTCGCTCAGATCGTCCTCCGTCCAATCCGATGTCTTTTGGCAATCGGCGCGGATCAGCGCGGCGCTCTCGTCCCGGTTGGACAGGCTCCAGGCGATGTAGGACAGGTCATGGGCTCCGATCAGCTCCCGCCAGGCCGCGGCGGAATCATAGTCGATCTCGCCGTCGCCGGAGGCATCGCAGATGCTGAACTCGGACACGAACACCGGCGTGCCGTCCTTCAGGGCGCGCACGACCTTCCGCCGCAGGGTCGCCTTGTGGGTGGCGGCATAGAAGTGCAGCGCGTACATGGTGTTCGGATCGTCCAGCGGATCGGCGGCCACCGCGTCCACATCCTGGGACCAGGTGGGCGTGCCGCAGATGATCACCGCATCCGGCGCGTTGGCCCGGATCACGGGAATAATGCGCTCGGCATAGCCCTTGACTACCGGCCAGGTCACGCCCGCGCCGTTGGGCTCGTTGCACAATTCGTAGAGCACATGGGGCTGGTCGGCGTAGAGCGCGCTCATCCGCCGGAAGAAATCCTCGGCGGCATCGGCATAGATGTTCGGGTCGCCGTCGCTGAGGATGTGCCAGTCGATAATGGCATACATGCCCAGCGCAGCGCACAGCTTCACGCCCCTGTCGATCAGCGCCTCCAGCGCGGCCCTGTCGCCGCCGGTCATATAGCCGCCATCCTCGCAGGTGTACATCGCCAGTCGAACGGTGTTCGCGCCCCATTCGTCCCGCAGGGTGCGGAAGGCGTCCTCATTCACAAATTCCGGATACCACGCCAGGCCCAGGGTGCTCACGCCCCGCAGCTGCACCGGCGCGCCCGCCGCGTCCGTCAGCTGCGTGCCGGACACGTGCAGCGCCCCGTGCTGCTCAAAATACGTTTTCATCCCTTCGTATTCCTCCTCTCCGGCCCCTTCGCCCAGGCTGGACAGGCACAGCGCCAGCGCCAGAAGAACGGCCATCAGTGCT
The DNA here is from genome assembly GCA_900318045.1 of uncultured Eubacteriales bacterium. Classification (GTDB taxonomy): domain Bacteria; phylum Bacillota; class Clostridia; order Christensenellales; family Aristaeellaceae; genus UBA2862. The sequence continues at coordinate 8,408 of ONJE01000139.1, read as the reverse complement.
CTCCTCATCGTCTTCCAACCTCTTTCAATCCCCAAAGCGCAGCGTCGTGGACATGCCGTCCTCGCCGCAGACGGCGTTTTCGAATATGGCCGTCGCGTTGGGCCGGTAAATCTGAGGATCCTCCACCACCTGGGAATAGTGGGTCAGCCACAGTCGCTTCACACCGGCTCGCCTTGCGGCCTCGGCCGCCTGGGCGAACACCATGTGGCCGTATTCAGCGGCCAATTGGGCATGGTTGTTATCGCCGTAGGTGGCTTCGCAGATCATCAGATCCGCGCCTGCCGCCGCGCTCACCAGGCTGTCACACAGGGCGGTGTCCCCGGTGAACACGACCTTCAGGCCCTTTCGTGGCGCGCCCAACACGTCCTCCGGGCGCACGGTGATATCGCCCGCCTGCACGCTCTGTCCTTTTTGAAGCTGGCTCCATAGCTTCACGGGCACGTCCAGCGCCTTCGCCCGCTCGGGCATGAACTTCCCGGCGCGGCCCAGCGTGAAGCCATAGCCCTGGCTGGGCACCCGATGCTCCGTGGGAAAGGGCGACAACCGCGCCGCCTCCGGCCAGCCCAAGGCCAGGTCGCACATGCGCACGCCCTCCGGGGGCAGCTCCATCAGCCGCACCGGGTACCCCGTATGACCCACCAGCTCCATGATGGGCCGCAGCGCCGCAACGATGCCCACGGGCCCGACAATGGTCAAGGGCTGGATGCGCCCGAATACCTCCTGGGTCTGCATCAGTCCCGGCAGGCCGAATATGTGGTCACCGTGGTAGTGAGTCAGGGCGATCACATCCGCCTTCATCAGGCTCACCCCAGCCCGCCGGGCCGCGGCCTGTGTACCCTCGCCGCAATCGAAGAGTATCGTGTGCCCCCCGCAGGTGATGGTCGCCGCCGTCAGCGCACGATCCGGGATCGGCATCAGCGCCGCCGTGCCCAGCAGTGTGACGTCAAGCATCCTCTGCGCCTCCCCGTTCGATCCATTCAAGTGTCCGCTTCAGCTGTTCGTTCTTCTCCACGCCCGCCAGCCGCAGTTCGTGAGCATAGCCCAGTGCCCTGCCCATGTCGGGCCCGGGTCGCAATCCCGCCGCCACCAGATCCCGTCCCATCACGTAGGGCCGCGCCATCCGGTCGCGATACAGCGCGTACAGGCCCCGCAGCCGTTCCCCGGTTTCCGTCCGGTCCGGCGTCCCGTCAGGTCGTATCGCCCGCGCCAGCAGGATCAGGTCCTCCGGACATGCCAAAGCGTCGAAGAAGGCCATCCAGCCCCCCTCGCCGGGATCATCTTTCAAACAGCGTTCCATATCCCGCAGGCGCTGCACCATGTTCAGCACGTAGCGCGTCGTGCCAACCGCGCTTGTCAGGCGGGCGAGAAAGCGCTCCGCGCCTTCCGGATCGAACCCGGCGCAGATGGCCGCCAGCATGAAGTCCAACGGCTGTCGGGCCGCCTGACGGAGTGCCGCCGCCCCATCCAGGCCCTCCATGGTCCGCCGCCAATCCCCGTCTGGCAGCGCGCCCAGTTCCCCGAACCAGCAGCCCAGCCGGTCCATCTTTTTCAGCTCCGCGAAGAAGATGGATGGCCGTGCCGCCTTCATGATCGCCTTTTCCAGCTCCCCCATTACCCGCTCGGAGGCCAGGGCTTCCACAGCCATCCTGCCACAGATGGCCGTGGTCCCGGCAGCCACGGTAAAGTTGAACCGGGCGGCGAACTGGGCGGCGCGGAACACCCGCAGCGGGTCCATCAGGGCGTTCATCGTGAAATCCCGGCGCATGGCGGCCTTCTCCTCGCCGATGAAGGGGTCCACAAACACCTCGAAGTCCTTGTGACCCCGGCCGGTGGCCTTCTCAGAGCGGGGCATGGCGATGTCGAGGTCGTAGTGGCGCAGGCCCATGATGCCGAAGGACGCCCCCATGGCGGTGCGCTGGCCCAGCCCGTCCAGTATCGCCTCCAGCGCCGGGACGGTGACGCCGTGAACCTCGATGTCGATGTCCTTGTTTTCCAGGCCCATCAGCCGGTCCCGGACGCAGCCGCCGACATAATAGGTCCTGCCTCCGGCCCCGGCCACCGCCTCGGCGATGCGCCGGGCCATGGCCATGTTTCGGTCTGCCATCGGATTCATCCTTCCTTTCTGTATCTATTATAAAGCATGCCTTCATTCAATGCAAGGGCTGAATCCCGTGGCCGTTGTTTTCTTCCCCGGTATTGCATTTCCGGCAGGATTTGGCTATAATTGAACCACAGACGGTGGGTGATCCGGCTTTATCGGCGCACCGCCGCGAAACCGCAAAACGCATATGAAAGGGTGACTGTAAATGGTTGACATGAGCAAGTGGATCGCCATTGCAAAGGAAAACATCGGCAAGCGTCCGGCGACCCGGGGACGCCTGGCGGGCAAGATCGCCATCGTAACCGGCGCGGCCCAGGGCTTCGGCAAGGGCATCGCGGAAGAGATGCACAAGGAAGGCGCGACCGTGGTGATCGCCGACATGAACCTGCCCGGGGCCCAGGCCGTGGCCGACGAGCTGGGCGAACACGCCGCCGCCGTCGAGGTGAACGTGACCGACGAGGACAGCGTCGCCGCGATGGTGCAAAAGACCGTGGAGCAGTTCGGCGGCCTGGATATACTGGTCAGCAACGCGGGCGTGGCCAAGGCCGGCAACCTGCTGGAGCTGGAAAAGAAATCCTTTGACTTCGTCACCAACATCAACTATACCGGCTACTTCCTCTGCGCCAAGTACGCCGCCGCCATCATGGAGGCCCAGCACGAGGCGGACCCGGAGTGGTTCGGCGACATCATCACCATCAACTCCAAGTCCGGCCTGGAGGGCAGCAAGAACAACTACGCCTACGCCGGCTCCAAGTTCGGCGGCATCGGCCTGACCCAGAGCTTCGCGCTGGAGCTGTGTCCCTATAACATCAAGGTCAACGCCATATGCCCCGGCAACTACCTGGATGGCCCGCTGTGGTCCGACCCCGAGCGCGGCCTGTTCGTGCAGTACCTGAATGCCGGCAAGGTGCCCGGTGCGAAGACCGTGGAGGACGTGCGCAAATACTACATGGCCAAGGTGCCCATGAACCGCGGCTGCTTCCCGGCGGACGTGGCCAAGGCCATATTCTACTGCGTGGAGCAGAAGTACGAGACCGGCCAGGCCATCCCCGTCACCGGCGGCCAGGTGATGCTGAAGTAAGCCGCGCAGGCGAATTGAAAAAAGTCCTTAACGCCATGTTAAGGACTTTATTAGTTCTATGGTCAGGTAACTGGTGATTTGTTGCGGGGAGATGCGGCATCCAAAAGCCTTCCCCAGGCAGCGAAGCTGCCGGTTCAGGGGAAGGTGGATTTCCCGGAAAATGCTTGCATTGTTCCGGGAAAGACGGATGAGGTCCTTGACGCTGATACTACGCCGATTTCAACACAGGCGCAAGACGCATCGTAAGGAGACCTCATCCGACCCGCTGCGCGGGCCACCTTCCCCATCGGGGGAAGGCTTTTGGAAGCGGCAGCCGCTATTTCTAATCCCTAATCCCTATTCCCTAATCCCTGAGCATCTCCCCGCCAAATCAGAGCCGCTTCCCAGTAAATCGGTTCAACTCCTCCGCCACGGTCTTCGCGTCCTTCAGGGGACTTACATACCCCTCCAGCAGCTTCGCCTTGGCGGCGAGGCCCCGGGACTTGGGGTTGATGTAGATGCGGCACTTGTACCTGCCGTTGCGGGCCTCCTGGATCAGGTTCAGCGCCGCGGAGTTGCCGTCGAAGGCCAGCAGCGCCGATTTGACGCGCTTGAATATTTCATAGGCGAAGCTCTTGTACAGGCCCATGCCCGAGCTCTCGATGGACACCCGCACGCCCACCCCGGCGGATTGCAGGCGATTCAACTCCCCCCGGCTGACCATCGCGGGCACGATGGCGAATACCCGGAAGCGGCCCCCGGCCTTCCGGGCGAGATAGCCCTCCTGGCCGCTGAGCGTGTGGCCCACCACGAAGTACACCTGTTCCGGGTCGAGGCGCTCCAGCAGGGCATCGATAAACGCCCTGTCCTCGCCGCGAAGGGCGGTGCGGTGCTGGCTGTTGTTGAAGCTGCCCCCGGCCACCACGATGGGAAAGCCGTCCCCGGGCAGGGGCATGATCCGCCCTGCCAGCGCCGCCTCGGCCAACAGCTTGTCGGAGCCCTTCCACAGGTCCCCGGGCGATTGCCCCGCGCCCTCCAGCCTGTCGCGATAGTACAGCTCCACATCCCCGCCCGGGCAATCCTTGCGGAAGGCAGCCTGCTTGTCGGCGAAGTTTCGCCGGCTGGCCTCCAATATGCCGTCCTCGGCCCGGCGCATGGCCCGCAGCTCGTCATGGCTCAGGCCCAGCAGCTTCTCCAGGCTCAGCTCCTCGTCGATGGAATTCGTGCCGTACAGCGCCCCGCCATCGGTGCCCTGGACGCACTTCACCCCGGCCTTCAAATACTGCCGCAGCGGATGGCGCTCCAGGCGGCTCAGGTTGTTCAACCGCACGTTGGAGGTGATCTGGAACTCCAGCGTCACCCCGCATTTCGCCATGTCTTCCAGCAGCCGCTTCCCCTTGGCGCTGCGCAAATCGCAGGTGTACAGCCCATGGCCCACCCGCAGGGGCGGCATCGCCTGGCCGGGGCCCAGCGCTTCGGCCACGCAGCGGATGCTGTTCGCCACATTGTCCCGCAGGCTGTCGTTCTCACCGGCGTGGATGCGGATGACAAACCCCGGGTGGGCCCCGGCGATGGCCACCAGTTCCCGTATGACGCTGCGCAATTCAAGGATATCGTTGATCTCCTCGCCGATGATGTCGCTGCCCGCGATATAGGGATCGGCGGCGATGGCCCGCAGGCAGCGCAGGTTTTCCGCCAGGTAGTCGTTGGGCGTCACCCGGTCCTTGACAATGGTCAGCGGGATGCGCCGTATGCCCGCCAAAAACCGGATCAGCACCCCGGTCTCCCGGGTAACGGCGGGCATGATCTCGTGAATCTGGCGCAGCTTGGCCGGAAAATCCGCCCGGTTGATCAGCGCCGTATCGGTGATCTCCACATATTCCACGCCCCGGCGCTGGTATTCCCGCCCGATCCACAGCAAAAGGTCCTGGTACAGTGTGTTGGAGCGGTAGCGGTCGTCCTCCCGATCCCGCAGTATGCGTCGGGCGTAGCCGGCCACCTCCCGGTCCGGTATGCCCTCGGTGTTGAGGCCGCTGAAGGGCGCGTCGTCACGCACCCCCTTGGTAAACACATATCTATACAGGTACACCTTCTCCAGGTTGGCGAACACCGCCTGGCCGTCCTTCGGGATGGTCAGGGAGTTGCGAATGCGCTCGATGTTGAAGGCGGCGGCGTCGGGGTTGCCCAGGATCAGGTCGGCGAAGTTGATGAAGGTGTAATCGTCGATGCGGCGCTCCCGGTGGCGGCCCGTCAGCGTCGTCTCGCCCAGGCCCTTCTCCGCCTCGACGCGCCGCGCCTCCAGCCCTTCAATCTGTTCATCGGTGCATCTCAGGCCCAGCTTTTTAATATAATAATACGGATAGCGTATCTGATGGGCGACGGCCAGCGCGATCAGCAGGTCCGGCGGCAGGTTGCCGTTCATGTGGGTGTGCAGGTCGGTCCGGAATTTGCAGTCGCTGGGGATGTAGGTCTTGACGATGGTCTTGTCGATGCCCAGGCGATAATCCTTGGTCTGGCTCATCAGCGTCTTCGAGATGGCGGGCACCGAGGCCTTCAGCTCTACCCGGCCGTCAGGCCATATGTTGGCCACCTTCGTGTTGCCCAGGCGCAGTATGTACAGCCGGCGGTTGTCGCCGTCGTAATAGCAGGGCACCTCGCCCCTTATCACCTTCAGGCCGCGCTCGTCCTCGCTGGTTTGCAGGCCGCAAAGCCGCGCCAGGTTGGAAATCAGGTTGCCCGTGTGGTGGTTGGGCGTGCGGATGACGTGCAGCAGGCGCTCGCCTTCCATGTACAGGTCCACCACGATGTCCTTCTCCCGGTCCAGGTAAAAGCGCTGGAAAAAGATCACGCTGCCCCACCCCTTTCGCCGCCCGTCTTCGCCTGGCAGCCCTGCCGTCATTTTACCACAGATGAATCCCCGTGTCCATCTCAGGCTGCCCTCTCGCGGAACTGCGAAAGGATGTTACATTTCATCTATAGTTTAGACATAGTGTTGTGATATACTTGTAATATCAATGATCAAGGAGTAATATCCGCCATGAAAGCAAGGAAACTTGCGCTGTACAGCATAATCGCGACGCTGCTGATGAGCGTCATCGCCCCATTTGCCCGGGCGGATGAAATCGTATCCCCGTACCGGGTGGATGTGGACATCGTCAACCAGATCGTCACCGTCTATGAAAACAGGGACGGCGGCTCGATTGTGATGCAGGGGCTGTGCTCCTCCGGCGCGGACGACGCCACCCCCCTGGGAACCTTCACCATGCCCGAAAGCGAGCGGGACGGCGAGCGCGAGGAGTGGTTTCACTTCCGGGCTTTCGGCGGCTATGCCCGCTACGCCACCCGCATCCACTACGACGTGATGTTCCACTCGCTGCTTTACAACCGTGCCAACGAGAGCGCCATCAACGAACAGTCCGTGAAGGATTTTGGCTATCCTGTCTCCCACGGCTGCATTCGCATGCGCACCGAGGACGCGAAATTCATCGCCCAAAACTGCCCCGTGGGCACAAAGGTCAAGATCCACAAGGACGGCGAGCGGGACGAGGCCCTGCGGGACCTGCTCTACCAGGCCTCATTCCACGCCTCCGACGGCAAGACCTACAGCCAGTTCCTGGGCGTGCCCGACGAGCCGGGTATGCTTGGCCGGGGCTGCACCGGCAGCGAGGTCCGGGATTTGCAGATGAAGCTCCGCGCGCTGGGCATCTACAATGGGGAGATCACCGACGAATACACGCTCTCCACCGTTCGCGCCGTCCGGGAGGCCCAGGACCTGCTGGGCATGGCGCAGACCGGGCTGGCCACGCTGGATTTCCAGAATGCCATCACCGACGCCAATGCCCCCGCCGCCATGAACGTCACCCTCGCGCATGGCAGCAGCGGTCCCGCCGTGCGGGCGCTGCAAAGGCGCCTCCAGGCGCTCAGGCTGTACGACGGCGAGATCGACGGCGTCTATGACGTGGATGTCACCGGGGCCGTGACCACCTTCCAGGATGTCTACGGCTTCGAGGCGGACGGCATCGCCGCCCCCATCGTCCAGAAGGCCATCTACTACGAAGCCGAGCATGTCAGGGCGATGTTTGACGGCGCCGACGACTACGCCATGACCACGCAGGGCCGGGATCTGTATCTGGGCACGGTCAAGTGCCAGGTGGGTATCAAGCTGCGCGAGTCCCCCTCCACCGAGGCCGAATCGCTGATGAGCCTGAAGAACGGCACCAGCGTCATCGGCCTGGAGCGCGGCGAGGAATGGTCAAAGGTGATGAAGGGAAGCGCGACCGGCTATGTGATGAACCGGTACATGGATTTCATTCCCAAGGCCACCCTCACCCTTAACTACGCCACCGACGACGGCGATGTGCTCTATTCCATCGGCATCACCGACCTGAACGAGAGCCCCGCCGAGCGCTTCACCGCCTACATCGAGGGCGGCGGTTCGCTGGAAAAGCACGAGGACCTGGTGGAACAGGCCGTCGCCGAGGCCAACCTGGATATCCAGGCCGCGCCGTCGTCCTCCAGCGAGGTGCTGGGCGCGCTGCCCCAGGGAAGCGAGGTCCGGGTACTGTTGCACAGCAGCGAATGGACCTTTATCGAGTACGACGGTATGCAGGGCTACATCCCCACCGATTCCGCAACCTTCCGGCTGGTGCCCGCCGCGACGGACGACATGCCGGGAAGCGCCGCCGTGGTGTTCGAGGACGACAGCACCGAAACGGCCCTGACCAGCCCCTGCGCCGGCGACAGGGTTTCGGTGTACGAATCCGCCGACGAGGGCAGCGCGGTGCTGGGCACGCTGAAGAAGAACGTGGAGGTCAGCGTCATCGAAACCGTGGATGGCTGGTCGCTGATCGAATTGCAGGGCCATCGGGGTTATATCAAGGAAATGGAGCTGAAATTCACCGCGCAGGTGTGAGGAGCGAAGGATTTTCACATTCAGTCGGGGAAATTCTGATTTGGCGAGCTGAGGCTCAGGGATTAGGGATTAGGGATTAGGGATTAGAAATAGCGGCTGGCGCGACCAAATGCCTTCCCCTTCAGGGGGACCGTAGGCCCTAGCGAGCCTGCGAGCGTCAGGTGGGCCGGCCGTAAGGCCGGGTCGGAAGAGGTCGGTCCCCCTGCGGTATCGACGGTTTGCGAGATTTCCTCCAAGAGAACGACCTCTTCCGTCAGCCCTTCGGGCTGCCACCTTCCCCTGAAGGGGAAGGCTTCTGGATGCGCCAGCCGCCATTCCTATTGCCTATTCCCTAT
>ONJE01000194.1 GCA_900318045.1 uncultured Eubacteriales bacterium | reverse complement strand
CCCCGATCTTTAATCGTACGCGGCGGCATGTACGCCGCGGGCGGGGCTTGTTTCACGCCAGGGAGCCTGTCGACCAGAGTGAAAAAAGCTTCCTTGCAGATTTGCCGCCCGGAAATCGCTTGCGATTTCAGGCAAATCTGAGGGAGTTGTATTGAAGGGGGACCTGTCCCCCTTCAAGCGGGCGATAGCCCGCGATATATCAGAATTTATCTACAATCTTTCCCGTCACCTTATATATGCTCCCCTCCGGCACGACGCCGCGGACGCAGGAGGTGGGGTAGATGTTGCTGTGGCGGCCGACGACGGTGCCGGGATTCAGCACGGCGTTGCAGCCGCATTCCACATAGTCGCCCAGCATCGCGCCGAACTTCTTGATGCCGGTCTCGATGTCGCCCCCGGGGGCGTGGACCACCACCAGCTTCTTGTCGCTGCGCACGTTGCTGGTGATGGAGCCGGCGCCCATGTGGGAATAATATCCCAGTATGGAATCGCCCACGTAGTTGTAGTGGGGCGTCTGGACGTGGTCGAACAGTATCACGTTCTTCAGCTCGCAGCTGTTGCCCACCACGCAGTCCGCGCCCACCAGGGCCGAGCCGCGAATGAAGGCGCAGTGCCGCACCTCGGTGTTGGGCCCGATAATGCAGGGCGCGCCCAGGTACGCCGACGGGAACACCTTCGCCGTCTTATGCACCCACACGTGCTCCGAGACCTCCTGGTAGTCCGCCCCCAGCGTGGGCCCCAGGGCCAGTATGAAGTCCTTGATCCCCTTCAGGGCCTCCCAGGGGTAGGTGAACTGCGAAAGATAGTCCTTCGCGAGGGTGTGTTCGAGATCGAACAGGTCGGTGATTGTATACATGATGAATCCTCCTGTGGGGTAGGGTAAGGAATTGATAACTGTTGCGGGAAACGACCTTTTCCGTCATTCAGGCCAGGCGCAAGCGTTTTGCCTGATTGATGGAAGAGGTCGTTTCCTCATTCCTGATTCCTCATTCAACGGTCACGCTCTTCGCCAGATTCCTCGGCTTGTCCACATCCAGGCCCCTGGCCACGCTGGTGTAATACCCCAGCAGCTGCAGGGGTACCACGGCAAGGCTGCCCATGAAGTGGGCGTCGGCCTTGGGGACGTAGACGGTGAAATCGGCGGTGTCCTCGGCGCTGTAGTGGCCGTAGCTGGTCAGGGCCATCAGATAGGCCCCCCGAGCCTTGCATTCCACCATGTTGCTGACGGTCTTTTCGAACAGGTCGTCCTGGGTCAGCACGCCGATGACCAGCGTGTTGTCCTCCACCAGGCTGATGGTGCCGTGCTTCAGCTCCCCGGCGGCGTAGGCCTCGGAGTGGATGTAGCTGATTTCCTTCATCTTGAGGCTGCCCTCGAGGCTGATGGCGTAGTCAAGGCCCCTGCCAATGAAGAATATGTCCCGCGCGCTGGCGAATTTCGCCGCGAACCACTGGATGCGCTCCTTGTCCTCCAGCACCCGGGCGATCTTGTCCGGCAGGGCGGTAAGCTCCTGCACATAGTGCTCGCAGGCCGCGTCATCCAGCGCGCCCTTCGCCCGGCCAAGGGCCACGGCCAGCGCGTCCATCGCCGCCAACTGGGCGGCGTAGGCCTTTGTGGTGGCCACGGCGATTTCCGGCCCCGCCAGCGTGTAGAGCACGTTGTCGGCCTCCCGGGCGATGGTGGAGCCCACCACGTTCACGATGGCCAGCGTGCGCGCGCCGCACTGCTTCGCCTGGCGCAGGGCGGCCAGGCTGTCCGCCGTCTCGCCGGACTGGGAGATCACGATCACCAGGGCGTCCTCCGGCAGCAGCAGCTTGCGATACCGGAACTCCGAGGCCAGCTCCACCCGCACGGGCACCCCGGCCAGGTCCTCGATCACGTACTGGGCCGCCATGCCCACATGCCAGGCCGAGCCGCAGGCCACGATCTGCACCTGGGAAACAGTCGCAAGCAGCGCGTCCGTCAGTCCCGCCTCGCTCAGGTTCACGCGGCCCTCGCGGATCACGCTGTTCAGCGTGTCCCGGACGGCGGCGGGCTCCTCGTGGATCTCCTTGATCATGAAGTGCTCGAAGCCGCCCTTCTCCGCCGCCTCGGCGTCCCAGGTGATCTCGGTCAGGTCCTTTTCAACCTCGTCGCCGTTCAGGTCGAAGAAGGTGACCTGGCCGGGGCAGATCCGCGCCACCTCCAGGTTGCCGATGTAGTACACACTGCGGGTGTACTTGAGTATCGCCGGCACGTCGGAGGCCAGAAAAGTCTCCCCCTCCCCAAGGCCGATGATCATCGGGCTGTCCTTGCGGGCGGCGTAGATCTCGCCGGGGAAGTCCCTGAACATCAGCGCCAGGGCGTAGCTGCCCCGCACGCGCACCATCATTCGGTTGATGGCGTCCACCGGACCGATCCTGTATTTATTATAGTAGTAGTCCACCAGCTTCACCGCCACCTCGGTATCGGTGTCGCTGTAGAACTGGTAGCCGTTCTTCAGCAGCTTGTCCTTGAGCTCGGCGAAGTTTTCGATGATGCCGTTGTGCACGCCCACCACCGCCGACTCCACAGGGCCCGAGCCGGAGCCCTTGCAGATGCCGCTGACGTGGGGATGGGCGTTGGCCTGGCTGGGCTCGCCGTGGGTGGCCCAGCGGGTGTGGCCGATGCCGCAGGTCCCCGGCAGCGACCGCCCGTTGTCGGTCTTGACCGCCAGGTTGCGCAGCTTGCCCCGGGCCTTGACCACCTCGGCCAGCTTCTCGCCGTCCCGCACCGCCAGTCCCGCGGAGTCATAGCCCCGGTATTCCAGCCGGGAGAGCCCCTCCAGCAGGATCGGCGCGGCGCTTTGCTTGCCGGTATAACCCACGATTCCACACATAGTGCGATTCCCCCCAAAGGCGTTCTCGACAGGACGGGCCCGCCGCCCCGGATTTTTTTATGTAAGCATTTTACCACCGGCATTCTTTCATGACAAGCGATTGGCCTTTTTTTTCGTCTTTTTTTACGCGGTGATAATGGTTTTCCCCCGGTAAAAGAATGCAGGGGACGCCGCGCCGGCGCCCCCTGCATTCTTCATCGCACTGTGCCCTGCCGTGGGGAGTGGGATCGAAGCGTGTTTCCAAACGCCGATAATGCGCTTCGCCGGGAAGCATCCTTCCGTCAGTGTACGACCACCCTGTACGGCTTCGGGCTGTTCGTCTGGACGGACACCTCGCCGGCCTTCACGGTCACGGTGTACGTCGCCGCCACATTGCCGTTCACGTCGGGCACCTTTACGGTGATCTCGCCGTCTTCGGGCCTGAATACGTGCAGCTCCAGGCCGTCGGTGTAGTCGTAGTCGGGGCGTTCCTCGTTGGCGCCCATGGGGATGACGCTGTTGGGCCGCGCCATCAAGGGCAGCGAAAGGTACCCGTGCGTCTCCCGTCGCCAGGTGTCGCCCGCGACCGCCTCGCCGGAGAGGATACTCGTCCACGTCCCCGCGGGCAGGTAGTAGTCCACATGGCCGTCGGCGTGCATCACCGGGGCCACCAGCAGGTTCGCGCCCAGCATGTACTGCCTGTCGCAGGTCTCGCAGGCGATGCTGTCCGGGAACTCCAGCAGCATGGGCCGCAGCACGGGCGCGCCGGTCTCGTGCGCCTCCACCGCCGCGCCGTACAGGTAGGGCATCAGCCGGTTCTTCAGGCGGGCGAAGCGCTTGACCACCACATTGGCCTCGTCGTCGAACAGCCACGGCACCCGGTAACTGGTGGAGCCGTGCAGGCGGCTGTGGCTGGACAGCAGGCCGAAGGCGGCCCAGCGCTTGTACACATCCGGGGTGGCGGTCTGCTCGAAGCCGGCGATGTCGTGGCTCCAGAAGGCAAAGCCGCTGTGGGATATGGACAGGCCGCTGCGCAGGGTCTCGGCCATGCTCATGAAGCTGGCGCTGCTGTCGCCGTTCCAATGCACCGGGAACTGCTGCCCGCCGATGGTAGCGCTGCGGGCGAACAGCACCGCGTCGCCCCTGCCACGGTATTCCTCGATGCACTCAAACACCATCTTGTTGTAGAGGTAGGTGTACCAGTTGTGCATCCTCAACGGGTCGCTGCCATCGAAATATCGGATACCCTTCACCGGTATGCGCTCGCCGAAATCGGTCTTGAAGGCGTCCACGCCCATTTCCATCAGCGCCCGCAGCTTGCCGCAGTACCATTCCCGGGCTTCGGGGTTGGTCACGTCCAGTATCGCCAGGCCGGGCTGCCACAGGTCGGTCTGCCAGACGTCGCCGTTTTCCTTTTTAATAAAGTAGCCCTTTGCCACGCCCTCGTCGAACATGCTGCTCTCCTGGGCGATGTAGGAGTTGATCCAGCAGCAGATGTGCAGCCCCCGGGCCTTCAGCTTCTTCAAAAGGCCCTCGGGGTCCGGGAACACGTCGGCATCCCAGGTCAGGTCGGTCAGGTGGTTGTCCTTCATCCAGAAGCAATCGAAATGGAACACACTCAAGGGGATGTCCCGTTGGGCCATGCCGTCGATGAAGGAGGTGACGGTCGCCTCGTCGTAGCTGGTGGTGAAGGACGTGGACAGCCACAGCCCGAAGCTCCAGGCCGGGGGCAGGGCGGGCCGGCCGGTGAGGGCGGTGTATTTCTCCAGCACGCCCTTGGGGTCCCCGCCGTAGAAGATGTCATAGGTCATGCTCTGGCCCTGCTGGCTGAACTGCACCCGCTCCACCTTCTCGCTGGCCACCTCGAAGCTGACGTCGCTGGTGCTCTCCACCAGCACGCCATAGCCCCGGTTGGTCATGTAGAAGGGCACGTTCTTGTAGGCCAGCTCGCTGGCGGTACCGCCGTCGCCGTTCCAGATGTCCACCACCTGGCCGTTCTTCACGTAGGCGGTGAAGCGCTCGCCCAGGCCATACACCCGCTCGCCCACGTCCAGGTTCAGAGACTCGATCATGTAGTCCTTCCCCGTGGCCTTGCAGTAGGCGTGGGCCATGGCGTGGTATTCCGACTCGGTCAGCAGCCTGCCGTCGCCGGTGTAGGTGATCCGCCAGCCCTTCTTTGCCTTGCTGATGGTGGCCTTCGCCCGGCCGCTCCGGAATGTGTATTCGGTCTCGGTCTCGGTGATGACGGGCTTCACCGGGCTCTCGTAGAGCTCAAGCCGGGGGCCATGGTCCACAACGCCCCGCCAGTGCTCCACCTTCACCCGAATCACGTCGGCCATCGGCGCGGTGAAGGTGACGGTCAGCGCCGGGTGATTCATCGTACCGCCCCGGCCCTCCGCCGGTACCGTGGGGCATACGACGCGCAGGGCGTCCTCGGTGATGGTGGCGCTGAAGCTCTGGATCGCGTAGTGCAGGTCGTACTCCGGCCTGGTCATCCAGTATCCGTTGGTGAATTTCATGGAATTTCCTCCGTTTTGTGGATTGGGCAAATTCTGATTTGTCGCGGGCTATCGCCCGCTTGAAGGGGGACGGGTCCCCCTTCAATACATCCTCCTCAGATTTGCCTGAAATCGCAAGCGATTTCCGGTCGGGTGG
>ONJE01000185.1 GCA_900318045.1 uncultured Eubacteriales bacterium | reverse complement strand
AGAGAACGACCTCTTCCGTCTTTCCCGGAACAATGCAAGCATTTTCCGGGAAATCCACCTTCCCCTGAACCGCTCCCTTCGGTCGCTGGGGAAGGCTTTTGCTCGCGGCAGCAGCTATTTCTAATCCCTAATCCCTAATCCCTATTCCCTAATCCCTGCGCGTCAGCTCGATAAATCAAAATTTGCCACAACAATATTTCAGAAGGACAAAACTATGAAAAACACGAACTCCTCCGGCAACCAGGTTGCCACGGTAAAGAAGGTACTGCGGCGCATCGGGCGGTACCGGTGGCTGGTGCTGCTTTCGCTGGGGCTTTCGGCGGTCACGGTGGTCTTGACGCTGGTGGTGCCGATCCTGGTGGGGAAGGCCATCGACGGCATCGTGGGGCCCGGGGCGGTGCGCTTCGACGTGATCTGGCCACTCCTGTGGAAGATCGGCATATGCGTGGGGGTCACGGCGCTGGGACAGTGGCTGATGAACATCGTGAACAACCGGGTCACATTCGATGTGGTGCGGGATTTACGGGAGGAGGCCCTTGGCCACATCAACCGCCTGCCGCTTTCGTGGATCGACGCCCGTCCCTACGGCGAGACGGTCAGCCGGGTCATTGCCGACGCCGACCAGCTGGCCGACGGGCTGCTGATGGGCTTCACCCAGCTGTTTTCCGGGGTGCTGACCATGCTGGGCACGCTGGGGTTCATGTTCTCCCAGAATGTGCCCATCGCGCTGGTGGTGGTGGCGGTGACGCCGCTGTCGCTGTTCGTGGCGCGGTTTATCGCCCGGCGGACGTACGCCATGTTCAGGGCCCAGTCCGAGGTTCGGGGCGCGCAGACCGCCTTCATCGACGAGCGCTTCGGGAATTTGAAGGTGGTGCAGGCCTTCGGGCGGGAGGATGCCGAGGCGGCGGCCTTTGACGGCATCAACGAAGAGCTGAGGGACTGTTCGCTGAAGGCGACGTTCTATTCATCGCTGACCAACCCCTGTACCCGGTTCGTCAACTCGGTGGTGTACGCGCTGGTGGCCCTTGCCGGGGCGCTGGTGGCGCTGGGCGGCGGGGGCATGACCGTGGGCACGCTGACGGCGTTCTTGAGCTACGCCAACCAGTACACCAAGCCCTTCAACGAGATCTCGGGCGTGGTGACCGAGCTGCAGAACGCGCTGGCCTGCGCATCAAGGCTGTTTGAGCTGATCGAAGCCCCGGCGGAAACGCCCGACGCTCCCGGCGCGAAGCCCCTCGAGGGCGTGCGGGGACAGGTGGACTGGCGGGACGTGGACTTTGCCTATGCGCCCGAAAGGCCCCTGATCCGGGACTTCAACCTGTCGGTGAAGCCGGGCCAGCGGGTGGCCATCGTCGGTCCCACCGGCTGCGGCAAGACCACCCTCATCAACCTGCTGATGCGCTTCTACGAGCCCCAGGCGGGCGCGATCTGCGTGGATGGGCGGGACATCAATGGCGTGCCCCGGGCCAGCCTGCGGGCGGCCTACGGCATGGTGCTGCAGGAGACCTGGCTCAAGGCGGGGACCATACGGGAGAACATCGCCTTCGGCGACCCCGGCGCGGACATGGACCGGGTGGTGGCCGCGGCGAAGGCCGCTCACGCCCACGGGTTTATCACGAGGCTGCCCGAGGGATATGACACCTTTATCGGCGAGGACGGGGGGCTGCTTTCGCAGGGGCAGAAGCAGCTGCTGTGCATCAGCCGGGTGATGCTGGGGCGGGCGGGGGCGTCCGCCGGTCCCGGCGGGGAGGATGGGCTCGCCCTGCCGCCGATGCTGATCCTGGACGAGGCGACGTCGTCCATCGATACCCGCACGGAATTGAAGATACAGTCCGCCTTCGCCCGTATGATGCGGGGGCGCACGAGCTTCATCGTCGCCCACCGGCTTTCGACGATCCGGGAGGCCGACGTGATATTGGTCATGCGGGACGGCAGGATCGTGGAGCAGGGGAACCACGAATCGCTGCTGGCGGCGGACGGCTTCTACGCGGAGCTGTACCACAGCCAGTTCGCGGGGGTTGAATTGTAAAGGATCGGTTATGACGGACGACTCGACACGAAAAGACACGTTCGCGGTGATATTATTATAGCGGGACGTGAATGCGCGATGGACGCGGCGGACGGGCGAAGGCCCGGCCGCCGCGCGTCGTTGCGGGAGATGGCAGGGGGGTGCATGGACATCGGCGGGGAAGCAATCAACTGGGCGGCCCTACGGGCGGAGTACGTTGCCGGGGGCATCGGCCAGAGGGCGCTGGCGCAGAAGCACGGCGTAAAGCCGGGGACGCTGGTGAAGCGGGCGCGGGAGGAGGGCTGGGCGGCCCTGCGCGGCGCGGCTGAGGCGCGGAGGTCGGCGGCGAAGGAGGAAGAGCCCGGGGACGGGCAGATCGCGTTGCGGCTGCGCAAGACGCTGCTGCTGAAGCTGGAGCGGGCGGCGGCAACCATCCCCTGCGACGCCACCGAGATGAAGACCACCGCGGAGGACGGCGCGGTGAAGCTGTTGAAGCTGCGGGACCTGACCGCGGCCTACAAGGAGCTGGTGGGGGACCTGGACGCGGAGAAACGGGAGCAGGACCGGGTGGTCATCGATGTATAATGGCGGCAAGTCAAGGGACTTCAACGCCGGTATGGCGGAAAAGATGCCGCATGATTGTATAGGTTTAGGTTGAGATTAGTATAAATATACCGCACAATGAGTTATATCAGATTGTCGGAGCTGCTGGGGCCGGCGTGGCATCCGGTGGCCCGGGACGTGTTCGATCACGGGCACACCCATTACAACTTCTCCGGCGGGCGCGGGTCGCTTAAGTCGTCCACGGTGTCGCTGCTGGTGCCGCTGCTGCTGGCGCTGCATCCGCAGGCCCACGCGCTGGTGCTGCGCAAGGTGGGGACGACGCTGCGGGACAGTGTCTACAGTCAATACCTGTGGGCAATTGGAGAATTATGCATGTCTGACCTGTGGACGGCGAAGGTTGCGCCGCTGGAGCTGATCTACAGGCCCACGGGGCAGCGGATCATGTTCCGGGGCGCGGACGACCCGATGAAGATCAAGTCGATCAAGGCGCCGTTTGGCTACATCGCCGTGACCCACTTCGAGGAGCTGGACCAGTTCGCCGGGCGGGCGGAGATAAGAAACATCCTCCAGTCGACGATGCGCGGCGGGGCGGTGTTCTGGAATTTCGAGACCTACAACCCGCCGATCACCCGGGACAGCTGGGTGAACCGGGACGCGCTGGAGGACAGGGTCGACCGGCTGCGGCATCATTCGACGTATCTGGAGGCCCCGGAAGAATGGCTGGGGCCGCAGTTCCTGGCCGAGGCCGGGCACGTGCGGGACACCGACGAGCGGGCTTACCGGCACGACTACCTGGGCGAGGCCACGGGGACCGGCGGTGAGGTGTTCGATAATTTGCAGGTCAGGGCGATTTCGGATGAAGAGATCGCTTCTTTTGACCGGATTTTGATGGGCATCGACTGGGGCTGGTACCCGGACCCGTTCCACTGGGCCAAGGTCCACTGGGATCCCGCGCGGCGGGTGCTGTACCTGATCGACGAGTACCGGGTGAACAGGCAGTCGAACGCCCAGACCTGGGCGGCGCTGAAGGAGCTAAAGGGCGTGCGGGAGTTCGACCTGATCACCGCCGACAGCGCCGAGGAGAAGTCGATACAGGATTACCGGTCGTATGGGAGCATGTGCCGCGGGGCCATCAAGGGGCCGGATTCCCGGCGGTATTCGTTCAAGTGGCTGCAGGGGTTGAAGGCCATCGTCATCGACCCGGCGCGCTGTCCCAATGCCGCGAAGGAGTTCAGGAAATACGAGTACGAGCGGAACCGGGACGGGGAGATACTGAACAGCTATCCGGACGGGGATGACCATGCGATTGATGCGGTGCGGTATGCCACGGAGAGCGTGTGGCGGAGGAAAGGACTGTGATTAGAGTGACTAGTGGCTAGTGGTTAGTGGTTAGTGGTGGATGAAATCCCTGAGGGGATTTCTTTGATTGAAGGGGCGGAAGTCGGAAGGTTGCCGCGCCAGCTTGAATCAAAGAAATCCGAAGGATTTCAACCTTCACTAGCCACTAATCACTAATCACTAGCCACTAAAAAGGGGCTGGTCCTATGACGATATTTCAACGGATCGCTGAGGCGGTCAGAAGGTGGTGGAGCCGTTTGATTCCCTACAAAGACATAGCCGCCGCGGAGCGGATCAGGACGCCGCTCGCCCCGGAGATGATACAGGCGCTGAGCCTGTGGAGCGAGCTGTATCACGACCGGGCGCCATGGAAGGAGCCGGGAAAGGTGAAGAGCCTGAACCTGTGCGCCATGGCGGCCAGTGAGATCGCCCGGCAGGTGGTGCTGGAGATGAAGGTCACCGTGGACGCGGGGGGCGAGGACGCCGAGGGCCTGCCCACGGTGAACGCGCGCTCTGAGTATCTGAAGGGCGCGTTCGCGGGGCTGCTGGACGTGCTGCGTCAGAAGCTGGAGCTGGGCTGCGCGGCGGGGGGAATGATCGTGAAGCCCTGCCCCGATCCGGCCACCGGGCGGATATGGTTCGACTTCGCGCCGGACTGGAGCCTGTACCCGCTGGCGTTTGACGGGGCGGGGAACCTGAGCGACGTGATCATTCCGGACGTGTTCCGGGACGGGGACGCCATCTACACCCGGCTGGAGCGGCATACGCTGGTCGGTATGAGCGCCGAGCGCAGCGAGGCTGAGCCCGCAAGCGCAGGAGCGCAGCGACAAGACGCGGGCAGTTCGCGAAGCGCTGCCCCAAAGGGGCAGGATTCCCGCGACCCGCAAAGCATTGCGAGGGCGCGGGGCGACGTGGTGATCACCCAGCGGGCGTTCAGGTCCACCCACGAGGACGCGCTGGGCGTGGAGGTGCCGCTGGCCTCGGTGGACCGCTGGGCGGCGCTGGAGCCGGAGGTCACCGTCACCGGCGCGGGCGGGATGCTGTTCGGGTGGTACAAGGTGGCCGCGGCGAATACCGTGGACGCCGACTGCGCCCTGGGGGCGAGCGTGTTCGCCAAGGCGGTGGAGGTGGCGAAAGAAGTCGACCTCCAGTATTCAAGGTTGCTGTGGGAGTTCGAGGGCGGCGAGCTGGCCGTGGACGTGGACCCCACGGCGCTGTACGAGAAGAGCGACGGCAAGGGGAACAAGCTGCCGAAGCTGAACGAGCGGCTGTTCCGGGCGGTGGACACCGGCGCGGAGAGCACCTATGAGGTGTTCGCGCCGACGCTGCGGGATGTGAGCCTGGTGAACGGGCTGAACCAGCTGCTGATCCGGTTCGAGGACCTGTGCGGGCTGAGCCGTGGGACGTTCTCCGACGCGAATGTGGACGCTCGGACGGCCACGGAGCTGAAGATCGTCAAGCAGAGGAGTTATGCCACCGTCGCCGATAACCAGAAGGCGCTGGAGAAGTGCCTGCGGGACGTGCTGCGGGCCATGGATGTATACGCGACGCTGTACGGGCTGGCACCGGCGGGGGAGTGGGAGGCCGACTCCATACTCACCGACGTGGACGCGCAGCTGCAGCAGCGGCTGTTGCTGGTGAACAGCGGCGTGATGAGCAAGGCCGAGCTGCGGCAGTGGTACCTCGGGGAGACCGAGGCACAGGCCGAGGCGGCGGTGGCGAAGATCCGGAACGAGGGCGCGAAGGTGGAAGGTGACGGGGACGATGCGTTCTTCAGGAGGGAGTGAGTCACGGGGACAGGTACCTTGACTCATGAAAGAAATGAGTCAGGGAACCTGTCCCCGTGACTCACAGGGAACAGGAATGAGTCAGAGAACCTGTCCCCGTGACTCACGGCGAGGAGCTGGACCGGCCCGAGGAGACCGGGAAGGAGCCGGAGAAGGCCGGGAAGCCGGCGAAGCGGACGACCAGGAAAAAGGCGGAGGCTTAGAGTGTGTTTCTAAAATGCCTGAAGCGCATTTTCGGGCCATCAGGCTGCATTTCTGTGTTGAAAAACCTTGACTTGCAACCAGTAAGCACCTTGACTTGCAACCAGTAAGCCTGCGGTTTTTCGCCTTGAAATGCAACCTGATGGCCTCGAAACTGCATCTCCCGGCATTTAGAAACACACTCTAGTTTCAGCCGAGTTACAGTTTTGAGGCTTTGCAAGTCAGGAACAATTTAGAAAAGCCTGATTTTTCAAGTGTTTTCTAAAGCAGCTTGCAGATTTTTTAAGATAATTGCAAGTTGCGTGCAAGTTGGAAGCGCTGATTAAGGCAACCGTTCGGATTTTCCGACAGGTTGCTTTTTTCATACCATTACGTCCGGCGGGACGATAAACACTCGGACGGCCTATCACTCTATCAGGCCGTAAAAAAAGGAGGCGTATTATGGCAGGTATTTTCACCAGGAACGCGCTGAACAGGATCATGGAGGACGAGAGCCTGACGCCCCAGCAGCGGACGGAACAGGTCTACAGCCTGTACGGACGGGCGCTGGACGACGGCTTCATCTCCAAGAGCGCAGCGCAGCAGGCCCAGGAGGCCGCCGTCGAGCGCGCGAAGGCCGAGTGGGAGAAGGGGCAGACCGTCCCGGACCCCAGACAGAGCGACGAATACAGGGCCCTGGCGGGCGAGTTCGACGCCTACAGGGCCATGCAGCAGGCGCGCACCGGCAAGGACTACGGGGGCGTGAAGCCCAAGTTCTTCGAGACGGTCTACGGCATGGTGGATCGCGGAGAGGGCGCGAAACCCCTCGCGGAACAGCTGGCGGGCATCCGTGAACAGTATGAGGAATACTTCATTGAGAAGCCCGCGGACCTGACGCCCGGCAACCCGAAGCCGGCGCCCACGGTGGTGCTGCCCACGGGCGGCAACCCCGCCCCCGGCGCGAGGCTGACCCTTGCGGAGGCCATGAGGAGGGCCAACGCGGGGGAGAAGATCGACGTCGGGATGATTGGGAAGTAGGGAGCAGAAAGAAGGGAACAGGGAACAGGGAACAGGGAACAGGGATAGCGGCTGTCGCGGTTCCAAAAGCCTTCCCCTTGAGGGAAAGGTGGCTGGCCGTAGGCCAGGCGGAAGATGTTGTTCCCCTTCATTACGCCTCGCGCCTCTGTCGAAATAAGAGGTGCAACGCCTCAACCCCGCCACTATTCTAATCCCTATTACCTAATCCCTAATCCCTCAAATGAGCGACTGAAAGGAGCGAATACAAGTGAGCATATTCGACAGCAAGAACTTCAACGCCGAAGTGTTCGGCAAGTACCTGGAGACGGTGCCCCGCGTCAAGCAGAACGCGCTGCTGAAGGCGGGCATACTGCGGGGCCGTCCCGACCTGAAGCAGGTGCTGGCGGATCAGGCCGGCGGCAACTTCATCTCCGTGCCCATGTCCGGCCTGATCGGCGGCGTGGCGCAGAACTACGACGGCAACACCGACATCACCGCTACGGCCCTGGAGACCTTCCTCCAGAGCATGATCGTGGTGGGCCGCGCGAAGGCCTGGCAGGAGAGGGATTTCAGCCAGGACATCACCGGCCACGACTTCATGGCCGACATCGCCGCCCAGGTGGCCGACTACTGGGACGACGTGGACCAGGCGACCCTGCTGGCCATCCTGGAGGGCGTGTTCGGCGTGAGTGCCAACGGCTTCAACACCGATCATACCCTGGACATCAGCGCCGCCGACGAACCGAACGTGGGCGCGGGCACGCTGAACAGCGCGATCCAGAAGGCCGCCGGCGCCAACAAGGACATCTTCACCTGCGTGGTGATGCACTCCGTGGTGGCGACCAACCTGGAGAACCTGCAGCTGCTGGAGTACGTGAAGTACAACGACGCGGGCGGTGTGGAACGCGACCTGAGCCTGGCGACCTGGAACGGCCGGACCGTGCTGGTGGACGACGACGTGCCCGTGGAGGCCGTGGCGGCCACCGAGACGGAGGCGGCGTACAACAAGTACACCACCTACGTGCTGGGCGCGGGCGCCTTCGACTACTGCGACTGCGGCGCGGCGACGCCCTCCGAGGTGTTCCGCGACCCGCTGACCAAGGGCGGGCAGGCGTACCTGATCACCCGGCAGCGCAAGCTGTTCGCCCCCAGGGGCTTCAGCTTTGTGCAGCCGGGCACCGCCATCATCAGCCCCACCGACGCGCAGCTGAAGACCGCCGCCCGCTGGGCCCTGGTGAAGGATTCCGCCGGGACGGGGTACTTCGATTCCAGGGCGATCCCGCTGGCGCGGATCATCTCCCGCGGCTGAGGCGGCAGTAAACCAACCCTTCAGGGGTTGGTTTACGGAGTGGTTAGTGGTTAGTGGTTGGTGGTTAGTGGTTAGTGGCTGGTGGTTAGTGGTTAGTGTGGTGCAAATCCTGACGGATTTGTTTTGATTCAAGGGGAACGGCGGAGGTTTCAACGCCTCTCGGTCCTTTAATCAAAAGAAATCCGCAAGGATTTCCTCCTTAACTAGTCACTAATTACTAACCACCAGCCACTAAATGAGCGACTGTAAGAAGCGAATGAATCAACCTTCACTAGCCACTAATCACTAACCACCAGCCACTTATATGAGCGAATGAAAGGAGCGAAGGCGTTGTACCTGTCCTATGAGGAATACCTGGCCTACGGTGGCACGATGGCCGAGGCAGACTTCAACCTCGCTGAATTCAGGGCCAGGAAGCGGATCGACCGGCTGACCGACAGCCGGGTGGCCGCCATGGAGGCAGTGCCGGAGGCCGTGAAGCT
>ONJE01000351.1 GCA_900318045.1 uncultured Eubacteriales bacterium | reverse complement strand
GGAGCGTACGATTGCTATCGGCAACAAACTTGCCCAGCTCACCGACAAGCTGGCTGACGCTGTTGCCTCCGGCAAATACACAGACGAGCAGCTGGACGCCATCCGCGCCCTGAACCGTAAGGGCCAGTGGTACTGGGACTTCGTGTTCGTGGAGAACAGCGAGGGCGCTCATAACTCCAAGCTGGACAACAGCTGCCTGGACAAGGCCGACGCCCTGATCGAGGAAGCGCTGAGCCTGCTGGAGATCTGACCCTGACCCGCCGCCGTCCTTCCCTGCCGGGCGGGCAACCGCAAGGCTCCGACGGGGAGGGGTGGCATTTTTCTTTTGAAAGAAACGCAAACAGGATGCCATCTGTTCATACCATGGCAAATGCGTGAAATCACTGGAAAAAAGTGATACGAGCGGCGTTTGGGAAGAGGAGATTTATTCTGTAGACATATTGGCGTTTTCCCCATTCCCGTTCCGCCCCGCCAAAGGAGACCTGTGCCTTGAAAAAAGTACTGTCCTTTTTCCGCTCCATGACCTTTGGGATGATCCTGCTTGTGATCGTGATGGCGCTGTCGCTGGCAGGGTCGCTGATTCCCCAGCAGGAAGCGGCCATGACGTATGTGAACGCTTACGGGTCGCAGACTGCTATGCTGCTGCTGGGCCTGGGGTTTACCGATATTTTCCATACATGGTATTTCTATACCCTGGAAATTCTTCTGTGCCTGAACCTGATGCTCTGCTCCATCCTGCGCTTCCCTAAAACCAGGAAAGCAGGAGAGCGCTTAAAGCGTCGGGCGCAGGAAGCAGCCCTTGATAAGCCTTTCCATTATATAGAAGAATACCAAAAAATCACATCATACCTATCCGCCGTTCATTTTACCAAAGCGGAAACATCAAATGGAGCCCTCGTTTATACCAAGCACCTAATGGGCTTTTACGGCTCTTTTTTCGTTCATCTGTCCATCCTGCTGGTGCTTTTGTTCGGTTCCCTGGTGCTGATGACGCCCAAGGTGACCGACCAGACGGTGATGCCGGGGGAAGCCCTGACCCTCTCCGACGGCACCACCATCACCTGTGATTCCTTCCACATCCAAGACGAAACCGGGAAACTGGATTATGCCAGCGTGCTGACTGCCGCGTCTCCGGATGGCAAACAGAGCAAAACCCAGGAGATTCGGGTAAACGAGCCGATGCGTTTTGGCAGCTATAAAATCTACCAGCAGACCTACGGCACCGCCGGGCGCATCCAGATCACCAACACAGAGAACGGCGCTGTGGATGTTCAGTACCTGACCGACCCTTGCTTCCTGTCCATCGACCAACGCAACGGTATCTACTTTGAAGCGCTCTACCCCGCTTACTACCGGGAGGAGGACGGCAGCTTCACCCTCATTACCAGTACCGACCGCAGCTATCCTGACCCGGTCTACCGTATCCAGTCCATCACCGACGGCATGTCCGCCGCAGTGCTGGCCTTCCCGGGGGAGGAAATTCACATGGAGGAGATCACCTTTACCTTCCTTGACCCCGCTGAATACCCGGGACTTCGCATCAAGCATGTTGCCGCCTGGCTCTACGGCGGATTGTATTTCAGCTTCGGCCTGATGGTGGCCGCCTTGTATCTTTGCTTCTTTACCGTGCCTGTGGCGGTCAAGGTAACGGAGGAAGGATATACCATCTGCTCTTCCAAAGACCAGGAGGGCTTGGAAATCGCATTGGCAGCGCTGTGCGCTGAGCATGGTGGCCAGCGCGGAGCGTGAAGCGTCCCACGCGTGGCGCACAAAAGAAAGGGATGAATCAAACGATGGATATTTGCTTTTTCGCAGCGCTGATCATTTATTTTCTCGCGTCGGTTATACAGTTTGTGGCCTCGGCCATGAAAAAGGACGGGCTGCACAAAATCGCCCGCGTGGTATTTCTGGCGGGCTTCGTCCTGCATACGGCCTACACCGTCTGGCGCGGCATCGTGGCGGGGCGGCTGCCGCTGGCTAATCAATTTGAGTTTGCCTCAGGCTTCGCCTGGGCTATCGTGGTGCTGGGCTTTATCCTGTACAGCCGCTTGAAGCAGGAGTGGGTCATGACCGCCGCCATGCCCATGACCTTCCTGATCCTCAGCTACGCCGCGTTCCAGCCCATGCAGATCAAAGACATCATGCCCGCCCTGCGCTCCACCTGGTTCGCGCTGCACATCGGCTCGGCGGCCTTCTCCTACGCCTCCTTCGCCATCTCGGCAGGCCTGGGTGTGGGATATCTGGTTCAGCTGAAAAAGGGGAAATCCGCCGATGACCCGCGAATGAAGCAAATGGATTACCTGGGCTACCGGGTCATCTGCCTGGGCTTTCTGCTGCTCACCGTGGTCATTTTCTCCGGGGCCATCTGGGCGGAGCAGGCATGGAGCAGCTGGTGGAGTTGGGACCCCAAGGAGACCTGGGCACTCATTACCTGGATTTTCTATGCTATTTACCTGCACCAGCGCCTTCGCCTCAAATGGCAGGGCAAGCGCATGGCCTGGCTGGCCATCATCGCCTTCATCCTTGTCATCTTCACCTTCGCCGGGGTGAACCTCCTGCTGCCCGGCCTGCATTCCTACGCCACCACATAACAGCATGCTGCACGCGCCGTTCTTTCCGAGCCGCGCGTGTTTTTCATCAATGGTGTTGGTATCGGCCAGCATATCAGCCAGTTCCTGCGTTTCCTTATTGATTACTGTTTTGGATCAATAAAGGATATCCGCCGACTTGATGAAGAGCGTTTTGATGGTTTCCTCAGTCAGATTAGGCATTGCGCAGTGAGTGGAACAGCCTCTAATATATTTCCGGTTATACCGCCAGATCACTTTCCGACCGGGCTGGTTGGAATGCCAAACCTTCTGGCCGTAATAGCCGCCGCAGTCACCGCAGATCACCCGTGATGCGAAGAGGCTGTTCCCGCTGAACGCACGACCGATCATTTTCCGTCGGCGCAGTTCCATTTGCACCTG
>ONJE01000167.1 GCA_900318045.1 uncultured Eubacteriales bacterium | reverse complement strand
GATATGGGCTTTGCGATGGATATAGCGGACGAAGAGACCCAGGAGATCGTAACCATGACCGCGGGCTTTGCGATGAAGGACACCGACATGAAGATGTTCTTCGACATGGGCGGCATCTACTATGGCCTGAACATGAGCTTCAACGGCGGCAACATGACCTTTGACGTGTTCTTCATGAACGACAAGGCTCCCCTGATGACCGTTGCCGTGGAGATCGCCGAAGGCGGAGACCGCACCCTGCCCGTGGACAACGCAGGCAAGACTGTGCTGGCCGTGGAGGAAATCATGCAGGACGCCAACAGCGAAGCGGCGCAGGGCCTCTATGGCGACATCCAGGCCAACGGCCTCGGCGCGCTGATGGGCGTCGTCATGCAGCAGGTGCCGGAGCTGGGCAGCCTGATGGGACAGATGGGACAGGCGAGCTGATAACACAGAATGCAGCGGAGGCGTCGGTTGCACCGATGCCTCCTGCAACAAGGGGGAGTGGTAAATGAATCTCAAGACGTGGAACATCATCATCCCAATCGTCTCCGTCGGCGTGATGATCGTGTGGGGAACCCTGGCAAAGAGCTATGAACACAGCTGGCTGGCGGTATTCGTCGGCGGCATACTGATGGCGGTGATCAACGTCGTCGGCAGGAACAAGGATAAATAGGAAACTGGAGAGTGAGCTTATGAAACGCAGGATCATTGCACTGGCGCTGTGCGTCATGCTGCTGGGGGCGTGTGCCGTCGGGGAAGCCGCGGGAACAAAGGCTTATCGGCTGGGCACATCCGCTTATACCGTCATGATTCCGGACAACTTCGTAGAGGGAGAACGCACCGAGGAAGAGGTCAGGGATGACATGGTGGCCTATATGCACAGCCCGGATACATTGCTGGACTTCGACGTGTATCAGTTCTCCAGGGAGGGCTACCCGGCTACTCTCGCCGCTTTCGTCGAGGCGGAGGCCGCGGAATACGCGGCGACGGAGGTCGTGACAGACGGCAATATCAACGGCATCGACATCGCCTGGTACCGCGCAGAGGAGACCTATGAGGGCCGGGAGTACGCCACCCTCACCTACGCGCTGGAGGACGGCGGCGACTATGTGGAAATCGCCTTCTGGCTGGACGGCGAGGACGCCGAGGCCGAGGCGGCCGCCATCATCGGCACGCTGTCGTTTGTAACGCGGTAGAACCAACCCGACGGGCGATTATCCGGAGCAGAGCGCAGTTCATCGCCGGTATGCGGGGGTTTATCCCGATAATCGTACAGGGGCGGCATCATGCCGCCCCTGTACGCGTCACAGGTGGTATCTCTGCTTCTGATCACCGAAAAAACACAGACCACAGGAAAAGCGGGGAAATCCGCGGGCTTTCATTTGAAGCTCAACGCCCAGGCGCGTTCTCCGTCATCCACTCCATCGCCCTCCGGTACCCGTCGAAGCCCATTCCAATGAAGTGGGCCTGGCAGGCCATGCCGGCGTAGGAGATGTGGCGGAAGGGCTCGCGGGCGTTTACGTCGGTCAGGTGGACCTCGGCCGCGGGCAGCTGCACGGCCTTCAGCGCGTCCAGTATCGCCACGCTGGTGTGCGTGTAGGCGGCGGGGTTGATGACAATGCCCTGGGTGCCGTCGAAGTACGCCTGCTGGATGCGGTCCACGATGGCCCCCTCGTGGTTGGACTGGAACAGCTCGACCTCCGCGCCCAGCTCGTCCGCCCAGCCACGGATGGCATTGCACAGGGCGTCGTAATCCCGGTCGCCGTAAAGGTGCTTTTCCCGAATGCCCAGCATGTTCAGGTTGGGCCCATTAACGATCAACAGCTTCATGACAGGCCTCCTCAATCCGCGCCGCGACTTCGTCCGGCGCGGCGTCGTTTTCGATGGTGAAATCGGCGGCATTGCGGTAGAAGGGCTGGCGGACCTGCCACATCTCCCGCAGCGCCCCGGGGCTCTTCGACAGGGGCCGCCCGTCCAGGGGCAGGGCTTCCAGCGGCCGCGTCAGCAGGCACAGCCGTCCGTTCTGGCGCATGGCGCGCACGTTGTCCGCCCGCAGCACCGCGCCGCCGCCGGTGGCGATCACCCGGCCCTTCTCCTTGCAGGCATCGCTGATGACCGCGTGCTCCAGCGCCCGGAAGGCGGCTTCGCCGCCTTCTGCGAAGATTTCGGGGATGGACCTGCCCGCCCGCTTCACGATCTCGTCATCCAGGTCCACAAAGGGCCGTTTCATGCGCTCGGCCACGGCCTGTCCGATGCGGCTCTTGCCGCTGCCGGGCATTCCGATCAGGATCAGGTTCCGGGCTTCGCAGCGCAATTTCCGATAGATGCGCTCCGTCTCCGATTCCGGTATTTCATGGCCAGTGAACAGCTCCGCAGCCTCGCGGGCCTGCCCCACCAGCATGTACAGCCCGCCCTCGGCGGGGATGCCCCGGGCCTCGGCGTCCAGCACCAGCGCGGTCTTGTCCGGGTTGTAGATCACGTCCAGCACGCCTTCCAGCTTTGGCAGCCGGGATATGTCCGCGGCGGCTTCGCCATTGTTCGGGTACATGCCCACCGGGGTGGTGTTGATGAGCACTTCGGCGTCGGCGTGATCCCGGTACAGGGCGGCGTAGTCCACCGGCCCCCGGCGGGAGACGACCACGATCGCCCGCGCGCCCAGCCGGTGACAGGCGGCCCGCGCCGTCAGCGACGTGCCGCCGCTGCCCAGTATGACCGCCTTCTTTCCGGCAATCTCCACTTTGGCGTGTCGCGCGAGGGCGATGAAGCCGCCGATATCGGTGTTGTGGCCGTACAGACTGCCGTCGGGCCGCACCACGAGGGTGTTCACGCAGCCCACCTCCCGGGCGGTATCCGACAGGGCGTCGCAGCGGTTGAATGCCAGCACCTTGTAGGGGATGGTGACGTTCAGCCCCTTGAAATCCCGGCGGGAGAGGAGTTCGATGAACTCCGCCTCCGTCTGCTCCCGCAGCCGGTAGTCGTAGTCGCCCAGCTGGGCGTGTATGGCCGGTGAGTAGCTGTGCCCCAGCTTCCCGCCGATGAGTGCGTAATCCATGGGGACCTCCTTTTTAAATTCTGATTTGGCGTGGTTTTTACGGATACGCAAAGGGGAGTATAAAGGGAACAGGGAACAGGGAACAGGGAACAGGAAAAGCCGCGCGCGAAACGATACAACCAGAACAAAGGAAACGTTCCCGCGATAAAGTGAGACGCGGAATCCCTGAAAAACTTGTAGCGGTGATACTGGCACCACAATGACATTTTTTTAAAAGGGCGCCGCCGGTACAGCATGTACGATTTCATAATCCACGCGGCAGCCGCCATTCCTGTTCCCTGTTCTTAGGGCCTGCCGGCCCCATCTCGCTGAAAACGCTCCACTGGAGCGTTTTCCGGGCGCTCGATGTCCCTGTTCCCTTTGATCTACCCCTGGCGATTCCGCCAACGCCTCGATAAATCAGAATTTACTCCTCCATCAATTTCAGCGACACCGCCACATGGAACACCTGCCCGGCGTCGTTCAGGTCCAGTCCTGTCATCTCCTGCATGCGTCGCAGGCGGTAGGCAAGCGTGGTGCGGTGGATGCCCAGGGCGTTGGCAGTTTCCATTTGGTTGAAGGTGTGCTGAATCAATGCGCGCAGGGTGGGGATGTACCCCGTGCCCTCCGCGTCGTCTATCGCCGCCAGCTTCGCCATGGCGGGGTGTGCCAGGTCCTCCCGATAGGGGTGGGTCCGCAGGCGCCGGAGCATGCGCCTGTAGCGCACGGCGGTATAATCACAGACGACTCCCTCCCCCAACGCCAGCGCCGCCTCGGCCTGGCGATCGTATCGGGGCGTTTGCAACAAATCGCAGTAGGGCTCGCTGACCCCGGCCCGCAGGTGGTTCATGGCACAAAAGGGCTCGATGAGCTCCAACTGCCGGGCGAGGGCATTGGAATCCCTCCCGGTGAGCAACAGGCAGATGCGCGGGCCCTCCATGTCGATCAGGCAGCTCAGCCCGTTAAGCGACAGCGCCGCCAGCCGGTCGTAGGCGCTCCTCCACTGCTCCCCCGCCAGCACGGGCAGCGCCGCCCGGAAGCTGACGAAGCGAAAGCATTCGCCGGCCCGCCAATCCACGGCGATCAGCCGCGCGTTCAGGTGGTCCCTGGAGGCGATGTCCCCGGCCAGCAGATCCAGCATCAGCTGGCGGGGCACGGCGTCGGGCACCGGCCCGCCAAAGCCCGCCGAAGCCATCCTTATGGCGACGAATTCAGAGAAGAAGCACAGCAGGTCGCGGTCCCCCAGGCTGAGGGAATGGTGCTCCTCCACGACGTTTACCATGCCCCGGCGGCGACCGTCCACCAGCACCGGCGCGGACCAGAAAGGCCGGCTCATCCCCTCGCCCTGGTGGCGGAAGGGGGCATCGTGGCGCTCCACCTCGGCCAGGAAGCTCATCAGCTCCTCTCCCTGGCGCTGGGAATCCACCCTGGCTACGCCATCACGCACGGTATCGGTCCAAATGGCGTCTTTGGTGCCATCGTTCGCGGTGTAGGCCAATATGCGCATGCTGCGGTTGTAGATGATCATCGGGTTGTTCAGCACCCTGTGACCTTCCTCCAGCAGTGCGAACCAGTCCCCGCCCCGGCGCAGCACATCCAGCAGCGCGTCACCCCATTCGTTGTAGAAGGCGAAGCACGCCTCCAGCGCCGTCACCAGCCGCCGGAGGGCCACCGTCCTCGGCAGCACGATCAGCGAACGATCCCCGGCGCACTCGGGCAGGCCGCCCGCCTCCTCCGCCCGGGAGGGGATATAGAAGCAGTGCCGGGCCCTGCACCTGGCATAGGGATGGGCGCCCCCGGAATTATCCTGGAGCCAGATCAGGTCCTGCCGCCCACGCTCGTGATAGACCGTGGAAAACCCGTTCACGTCGCAGTTTTGGGCATAGTGCAGCGCCAGTGGCTGTACATCCAGCATAGCCAGCACCTTCTCCGCCACGATGGGCACGGTAAAATGCACGGCCATCCCCCCACGTTTGCTGTTATTGACATAAGTATACTACAATGTGTAGCAATGTCAATGTAAAATTCCCGCAAATCGCGGATTGACAAAGATGATAAATCGGTTAAACTGTTAATGTATAGTTATTTTGGGAAGAAGGCTGGACGCCATGAAGAGCCAACGGAAGACACTGTACCTGTTCATCGCCGCGGCATTGATACTGCTCTCCAGTTTCCTGCCGTGTCCCGAGGGACTGACCCGGCCGGGCATGCAATCCTTCGGCATCATACTCGCCTCCATCGTGCTGTGGGTAACGGAGACCATGAACATGGCGGTTACCGGCATCTTCATGGCCACGCTGCTGGTGTTCATGAAGATACTTTCGCCGAACGACATGTTCAAGGGCTTCGGCGGCTCGGTGTTCTTCTTCATGGTGGGCACCATGTCCATCACCACGGCCATGGCTTCCACCACCATCCCCACCCGCATCGCGGGTATGATCATGAAGTGGGCCAGGAAATCGCCCCGAAAGCTGGTGGTGGGCTTCGGCATCGGCACGGCGCTGCTGTCGTCGATCATGTCGAACATCCCCACCTGCGCGCTGTTCGCATCGCTGGGGCTGGCGGTTCTGAAGGCCAACGGCGACCCGAAGCCGGGCACGTCCAACCTGGGCAAATGCCTGATGATCGCCATACCGGCGGCCTCGGTGGTGGGCGGCTACATGACCCCCGCCGGCGGCCCCACCAACATCATCGCCATGAACTACCTGGCCGAGATCGGCCGTCCCGTGACCTTCCTGAAGTGGATGATCCAGGGCTATCCGAGGCTCTGGCCGAGGCCGAGAAAATGGTCAGCGGCGCAGGCCCCCTGACCACGCGCGAAAAGAAGGCCCTGGCCGTGATCGCGGCGATGTTCGTGGCGTGGGTCGCCTCGAGCTGGGTGCCGGTGCTGAACACCACCTGCGTGGCGCTGATGGGCACCTGCCTGTTCATGTTCCCGGGCATCGAGGTGCTCAGCTGGGACGAGTATTCCCGCAAGGGCGGCTGGGACGCCACCTTCATGGTGGGCTCGGTGGGCGCGCTGGCTGACGCCACGCTGGCCACCGGCGCGGCCAAGTGGCTGATCACCGTCACCCTGGGCGGCGCGACGGGCTGGCCCCCCTTCGCCATTTTCCTGCTGATCTCGTTCCTGGTGTGCTGCATCCACATTCTCATCCCCTCCGGCCCCGCGGTGGCGGGCCTGGCGGTGGTGCCCATTGTGGAGTTGGCGGTGCTGGCAAACATCAACCCGGCGGGCGCGGCCATACTGGTATCCTTCTGGTCGGCCGTCACCTTCGTGCTGCCCACCGACGCGGTGCCGATGTTTACCTATAAATTCAACTACTACAGCTTTGGCGACATGGTGAAGACCGGCGTGCCGGCCTCTGTCGTCGTGGCAGTACTGGTGGCCATACTGATCCCGGGAGCCTGTATGCTGCTGGGATGCTGACAGGGCTTTATCCGTGTTCGGGGTACCAGACCGGACGCGGTTACAGAGCGGTGGGGCGCGCATGAGCTGCGCGACCCGTAAAAACTCATTTTTGATAAAGGGGGATACAACTATGGCAACATTACAGGACGTGGCGGATATCGTCATCGCAGGCAAGGCAAAGAAGACGCCGGGCGTGGTCCAGGAGGCGCTGGACGCGGGCCTGGCTCCGAAGGACATCCTGAACACCATGATCGACGCCATGAGCGTGGTGGGTGAGCGCTTCTCCAGGAACGAGATCTTCGTGCCCGAGATGCTGGTGGCCGCCAAGGCCATGAAGAAGGGCGTGGACGTGCTGAAGCCGCTGCTGTCCGACGGCGGCGTGGGCAGCATGGGCAAGATGATCATGGGCACCGTGGCGGGCGACCTGCACGACATCGGCAAGAACCTGGTCATCATGATGATCGAGTCAGCCGGCTTCGATGTCATCGATCTGGGCGTGGACGTGCCCATCGAGCGGTTCCTGTCGGCCTACGACGAGAATCCCGACACGAAGATCATCGGCTGCTCGGCACTGCTGACCACCACAATGCCGGCCCTGGAGCAGACCGTGGCCGCCATCAACCAACAGCCCTGGCGCGGCAAGGTGAAGGTCATGGTGGGCGGAGCGCCCATCACCCAGGAGTTCGCCGACAGGATCGGCGCGGACGCCTACACCGAGGACGCCGCCTCCGCCGCCCAGAAGGCGAAGGAGCTTGTGTCGTAAATTCTGATTTGTGGGGGAGACGAGGGAACAGGGAACAGGGAACAGGGAACAGGAATGGCGGCTGCCGCGGTTGTCAAAGCCTTCCCCAGCGACCAAAGAGAACGACCTCTTCCGTCAGCCCTTCGGGCTGCCACCTTCCCCTGAAGGGGAAGGCTTCTGGATGCGCCAGCCGCCATTCCTATTGCCTATTCCCTATTGCCTCGAGCCTCAGCTCGACAAATCAGAATTCATCAAATGTCAACCGCACCACACAACGACAAGATGGGGAGGAATTACATCATGAGTCAGAACAATGGACAGACTCAGAAGAAGAGCCTCAGCTTCGCGCTGAAGAACTTCTTTGGCGTCGGCGACGCCGGCTTCGTGCTGATGAGCAACGTGGAAACCTTCTACTTCATGACGTTCCTGACGAACTTCGCCAACTTCGCGCCCGCTGTCGCCGGCGTCATCAACTCGGTGTTCAGCATCATCGACGCCTGCCTGAGCTGGATCTACGGCGGTATACTGAACGGCACCAAGGCCAAGAAGTGGGGCCGCTATCGCTCCTGGCTGATCCTGACGCCCTGGATCGTGCCCTTCATCTACACCTTCCAGTTCATCCGCATCAGCGACAACGAATGGCTGTCGGCGATCATCATTATCGTCGCTGCCGTCGTCTCCCACGTGATCTGGAACATCGGCTACGTGGCCAACGCCACGCTGGTCTCCGTCGTGGGCAAAACCCCCGAGGACAAGGCCACCCTGTCCTCCTCCCGCGCGACCTGGAACAACATCGGCGGCCTGATCTGGTCCTATGCCGGCCTGCCCTTCGCCACCTTGCTGGGCAGCAAGATCGGCGAGAAGAACCAGTGGGCCGGCGCCGCGTTCGTGCTGGGCTGGGTCATGGTGCTGGGCTACTTCGCCCACTTCAAGATGACCGAAGGCTATGAGGAGATCGAAGACGAGGGCCACGTCAAGACGGCCCAGCAGAACAAGATCTCCATCCCCGACATGTTCCGGTCGCTGTTCCAGAACCCCCAGCTGATCATACTGATGCTGGCCGACCTGGCCAAGTGGTGCGTGAAGTTCGTCACCGCCGCCTCCGCCATCTACTACTTCCGCGACGCCGCCGGCAACCCCGGCCTGATGGTGCCCTACGCGCTGTGCATCGCGCTGGCCGCCATGGTGGGCGCCTACATCGTGCGCTACTGGGTCAAGGTGATGCCTGCCCGCACCATCACGATTATCTCCTATATCGGCATGGCGCTGTTCCTGTTCCTGATCTACGTCGGATACACGAACCCCACCATGGTCATCGTGTTCATGACCTGCGCCCAGTTCTTCTACGGCGTGGCCTTCGCATCCTCCCCGGCATTGTACGCCGACACCGTGACCTACACCACCTGGAAGACCGGCAAGAACGCCGCCGGCTGGATCATGGGCCTGCAGAACCTGCCCCTGAAGGTGGCCGTATTCCTGCGCGGCACCATCGTCGCCGCGGTGCTGGCCTCCGTTGGCTGGAAAGCTGACTTCTGCGCGGTGGGCGCGCTGCTGCTGGTCTTCGGCTTCAAGATCACCAAGGACGTCGTCGACAAGGCCCAGAGGGAGATCGACGCGCGCAACGCGTAACCGGCGATTTCGCCCCTTTGCTTCAATATCGGGAACGGTGGCATCGACCGCCGTTCCCATTGGAATGTAAACGCAACTGTCAATGGCAGACAAGGAGGAAACACAATGCTGACCAAACGCCAGAATATGATCGAAACCATGAAGGTGGGCGGCCACCCGGACCGCTTCGTCAACGGCTACGAGGCCCTGGGCCTGGTGATGGGCTCCCCCTTTGGAAAGCGCAATCCCAATCCCAAGCCCGGCGAGCTGAACGTAGTCAACGCCTGGGGCATCACCAAATCCTGGCCCAAGGGCACCCCGGGCGCGTTCCCGGTGCACTCCCCGGACAAGATCGTCATCAAGGACATCGAGGAGTGGCAGAAATACGTGAAGGTGCCCCGGGTCAAGTATGACGCCGAGGAGTGGGAGCCCTTCATCGAGATGTACGAAAAGGTGGACCGCAACGAGCAGTTCGCCTGCGCGTACTTCGCCCCGGGCGTGTTCGAGCAGTGCCACTACCTGATGGAGATCCAGAACTGCCTGATGGCCTTCTACGAGGCCCCGGACGAGATGCACGAGCTGATCGACATGATCACCCAGTTCGAGCTGGACTACGCCGCCGAGCTCTGCAAGTACATGAAGCCCGAAGGCCTGTTCCACCATGACGACTGGGGCAGCCAGATCTCCACCTTCCTGTCTCCCGACATGTTCCGCGAGTTCATCAAGCCCGCCTACATGAAGATCTACAAGTACTACAAGGACCACGGCGTAAAGCTGATCGTGCACCACTCCGACAGCTACGCCGCCACCCTGGTGCCCGACATGATCGACATGGGCATCGACGTGTGGCAGGGCGTGATGCGCACCAACGACATCCCCGCCCTGATCAAGCAGTACGGCGGCCAGATCACCTTCATGGGCGGCATCGACAGCGCCACCGTGGACTACGAGGGCTGGACCGAGGCGGAGCAACGCCGGGAACGCGCCGCATGGGAGCGGACGAGGATGCAATGCACCTGCATGCTCCAGCCCTACAGCAAGCGCGGGCTGAAACCGACGGACGTGATGCGCTTCGCATGGGAAATGCGGAATGAGGAACGCGGAATGAGGAATGAGGCGGAGAGCGAAAAGCTCACGGTGAAGCAGATACGGGAAAGGTTCGAGAAAGTGAAGAGGGAGCAGGGATTGGGGTGAATCAGCGGCAATCCTTTTGGTATTCCTTGCGGACGAGCCAGATAATAAAGGCTGCCATTCCAAAGATGCCGGAAATGATGAAAAGCACCTCCGCGACGCTGAAACAAGACAGGTAGTCGGCCAACGTTCTCCAAAACCCTTTAGACAAGTCAAGCAACATCATTTCATCGATTTTTCAATTCACGCCGCAAATATAGGAAAAAATGTCAGACATCGTAAAACTTCAGATAAAAATCACGGGAAGCGACAGCTTCAAAGAGGTGGAGGTTAGTGCCGAAAAACTGGCCAAGGCCATCGCGCAGGTGAAAATGAAGTCCGAGGAGCTTCAGAACTCGCTCATCAACGCCAACCAAATGGCACAAGTGTTCGAGCAGGTGAGTTCTGCGGTGCAGGGCTTGCAGTCGGCTATGCACGAACTGACGGAAGCCTATGCCGTGCAGTCGGCAGCCGAGGCGAGGCTGGAGCAGGTGATGCGCAACACGATGGGCGCGACCAATGCCGAAATCCAGTCCATCAAGGAACTGACCGCCGCACAGCAGGAACTCGGAGTCGTTGGCGACGAGGTGCAACTGAGCGGAGCGCAGGAACTGGCTTCCTATCTCTCAAAAAAGGAGAGCCTCGAAGCACTTATCCCCGTGATGAACGACATGATAGCCCAACAGTACGGCTACAACGCAACGTCTGAAAGCGCCATCCAAATCGCCTCGATGATGGGCAAGGTGATGGACGGGCAGGTGAAAGCCCTGTCAAGGTACGGCTACTCGTTCACCGAGGCTCAGGAGGAAATCCTGAAGTTCGGCACCGAGGAGGAACGCGCCGCCACCTTGGCCGAGGTCGTCGAAAGCAGCGTGGGAGGCGTGAACGCAGCCTTGGCGGCTACCGACTACGGAAAGATAGTGCAGGCCAACAACAAGATGGGCGACCTGCGCGAGAACATAGGCCAGCGCCTCTACCCGACATTCAACAAGCTCGTGGACGCAATCGACAACAGGATGCCGGACATCGAGGATGCGTTCCAGTCCGTCGCGGAGGTTTTCGAGACGATGGCGACGGCGTTCGAGGAAAACATCGACGACATAAAGTCCGTAATCAAGGTCCTCACAAGCGGTGTGCTTACTGCGGCTGGCGGGTTCGGAACTTTCAGCCAGCAGCTGAACACAAGCATAAGGCAGGTCGGGAACCTCAACTCTGCCCTTGCCGTCATGGCCGGTGGCGTCGCCGGTTACGAACTTACCGATGCCGAAAAGCTCGAGGGCCAGGGAACCAGCGGCGTCGGCGGCGTTCTCGGCGGTGTCGCGATGGGTGCGCTCGCCGGGGCTAAGGCGTTCGGTGTTTTCGGTGCCGCGGCTGGAGCTGCCGCTGCCGCCGTGGCGTCTGCGTTCCGGTCCATCAAGGCCGAAATCGACGCCATGCACGACAAGAACGAGAACGAGAAGAACTGGAACGACAAGAAGAACCCGTCATATGTGGCGCCGGCCTACTACCGCCTATTCGCTGCTGTCGATACCGACAACGCCACGTTCTGGAACACGACGGCAATGAATGCAAACTACACGTTGCTAGAAGCGAATTCAAATGCGACAACCACAGGGCTTTTCGACAACTGGTGTGACGCCAGCGGTAACGGACTTGACAAATCCTATGGCTACGACGCAGCACGCACCCCTTGGCGACTGGCCCAGGATTTTTACTGGTTTGGAGAATCCCGCGCTAAGACCATGCTAAACAAACTCGGTGCCTGGGTTAGCGGCAAATCAGCAAGCTCGGTTAGCGGAGCCATTTCTACATCCGGCAATATGGGAGGTACCCACAACAACACTTTTGTTTCGACCCTGATGTCCTCCCTTGTGGCAAATTCCTCCTATCAGGAAAAATTAGACGAATACTGGGGAGAATCTGTCAGTACGACAAACAGCGAGTCTAACAAAAAGTATTTCCAAAAATCAATGGAAATACTGAACGGCCTCTTGGTCTCTGGCAACATGCCGAACTTGGCCGCCGGCGAATTGGACATTATCATTCCAGATCCACCTAGCAGTTCCTCTCAGCAGGGAGGATCCTCAGGCTCTACCCAGCCGTCCTCTTCTGGCTCCCAGGGTACAGAACCGCAATCTTCCGGATCTACACAACCGAACCCCTCCAATGGGCAAGACGCAAATTCCGACCAAAGCATAGAAGCCATCGGGACCTTGGCACAAAGCACTATCGGACTTTCCATCCACGGACGGGTCTTGCACATCGGCGGAGCCAATACCGCAGACGTGTCTGTCTTTGACATGCAAGGGCGTCCAGTTCTTGCCCTGCATAACGTCTCTGGCAATGTATTCATGAAGGATATTGCCACGGGATCCTATATTGTGCAGATTAGGACTCCCAACGCAAACCTGACACGAAAGATTTCCATCAAGTAAGGCAGTAACTTTTCACCCCAAGGGAGATTCCCATGAAAGCAGCGACAAAATTTTTTGCGGTCTCCGCATTCGCATTCGGCCTAGCACAAGCCACCGTCAACTTTCCGTTCCCGCAGAACTCGGATTACAATGGCAAGGCGACTTTGCTTTCCAACAAGGAAACTGCAGCCACCCAACTAAAACAGGGCTTCGAATGGTGGAAGTCGGCTTTTTACAACGAATCTGGAGACATCGCCGGTGTTCGCTCCAACGAAGGCTCCAACGAGTATTTCTCTGAAGGCGTTGGCTATGGAATGCTTCTGATGGTCTATTTCAGCGACAACACTACCAGTTACCAGGCCCAGTTTGATAAACTGTGGAATTTCTATAAGAAATTCGAGAACAAGAACGGGTTGATGGTTTGGAAAATCGGCAATATGTCGGAGTCCTGGGACGCAGGAAACGGAGCAGCCCTTGACGGCGATATTGATGCCGCAGCAGCCTTAATCATGGCGGCCTATCAATTCGGCGATACCAAATACCTCGACGAAGCCAGGACCCTTATCAAGGCCATGAAGAACGCCGAATTTGAATCCAACGGTCTGCATATGCCTGGAGACGCCTGGGGAGACGCCGCATACAACCGCAAAAACCCCGGCTACTTTGACCCCGCCTATATGCCCCTCTTTGCAGCCGTGGACACCGACAATTCAACATTCTGGAGCAATACCGCTTATGACGCAAACATGAAACTCTATGAAGCCAGTTCAAATGAGGTTTCAACGGGCCTAATTGACGACTGGACCGACAAGAATGGAAAGAGTGAAGACGACTACTACAGTTACGACGCCTCCCGAGCCCCCTGGCGCAATGCCAAGGCGGTATGCTGGCATGGAGACCAACGGGCTCTGGCCTTGGACAAGAAAATGGCGGCTTGGGTAGCCAACATTCCGGCATCCAGCATGAGTGGAGCCGTTATTCGCTCTTCGGGGCAACTTGGAGGGGACCACAACAGCACTTTTGTAACCTCCCTTATGACGGCACTGATTTCGGACCCCTCATACCAATCCAAACTTGACGAATATTGGGCCGAAGCTGTCAACCTCGGTAACGAGAACTACTTCAACCAGTCCTTGAAACTGCTCAACGGCCTCCTGGTCTCTGGCAACATGCCGAACCTGACCGTAGGGACCAACAACAATGGCGGAAGCAAAGTCGATCCACCGCCTGCAGCCCTCCCAAGAGTCCTTGCAAACGGCACGTATTTCAGCTATGCCAACAACACCGTGAACCTGAAGCTGCAGGGCGTATCCAACGTGGAACTGCTGAACCTGCAGGGGCAAAAGGTTCAAACGCTCTGGAGCGGCAGCAGCAACGAATCTGCAAGCCTAAAGGTAAATGCAAAACCAGGACTCTACCTGGTGCGTATCCAGGGAGTAAGCATTCACGAAACCCACAAGATTGCTGTGCGGTAGATAGATTCTCGCATTCGCGAGAATGACGTTAAACGATGGTCTTGAAATACTCGATGCCCGTCAGGTCCTCGATGCCTTGGTCTTCAGGTGCAATTTCATCCACGTCGTCCTCGATGGCTTCAAGATCGAAGAAGTAGTTGTAAACAACCGTCTCCGTATCTGGCTCCAACGTAAAGAAACCGCCTCCCGTCTCATGGCCGAAGAGCCCGCCGGCCAGCAAATCGCGATAAACCTCTTTCG
>ONJE01000316.1:659-4059 GCA_900318045.1 uncultured Eubacteriales bacterium | reverse complement strand
TGCCGCAAAAATCGTCCCGCCCGCGGCGTACATGCCGCCGCGTACGATTAAAGATCGGGGCGCTCCGCCCCCGATACCCCCGGCGAGTTAGCGTTGTTAAGGATCGCGCCAGCCGCCATTCCTGTTCCCTGTTCCCTGTTCCCTGTTCCCTTTTTGCTTCCCTTGGCGATTCCGCCAACATCTCGCCTAATTATATTTCACACCGCAAACTGATGGTTCCCGATCACGGTCTTGACGGTTCGGGTGCGGATCCAGGCATCGTCGGTGCCCTTCGGGTTATAGTAGTACAGGCAGCCGCCGGTGGGGTCCCAGCCGTTCAGGGCGTCCAGCGCGGCGCGAACGGCAGAGCTGTCCGGCGTGTTGTTGATGGCGCCGTTGCTCACGCAGCTGAACGCCCCGGACTGGAAGATCACGCCGGAGATGGTGTTGGGGAAGGACGCGCTGGCCACCCGGTTCAGCACCACCGCGGCCACGGCCACCTGGCCCTTGTAGGTCTCGCCCCTCGCCTCGGCGTAGACCAGCCGGGACAGCAGCCGGTGGTCGGCGGAGATGATCGACGCCGAAGCCGCCACCGCGCCGCCGGAGAGCGTCACGCCCATGGCCTTCGCCGTGGCGGGACCCACCCGGCCATCCGCCGCGAGGCCGTTCCTGCGCTGGAAGGCGGCCACGGCCAGGCGGGTCTTTTCGCCGTAGCGGCCATCCGCCGCGCCGGTCATATACCCCCACTGGATCAGCTTCTTCTGCACGGCGGTCACGTCGCCGCCCCGGGAGCCCACCTCCAGCACCGCCGCCAGCGCCACCGGGGTCAGCGCCAGCGCCAGCGCCGCCAGCAGCGCCAATGCCCGCCTCGCCATCATTCGCCGCCTCCCAGCAGCCGCATGACCCAGCCCAGCAGCGCCCAGTCGTAAATCACGGGGCCCTCCGCCCCGGGCGCGCACAGCGACGGGTACAGCACGCACCACCAGTTGTGCCCCTCCCCTTCGCCGATCACCACGCGCAGCGCCCGATACTGCCCCGCGGGCACGAACACCGCCCCGTAGTGCCGGTCGGGGAAATCGAACACCCCCGTCCGGGCCGTCACCGGGCCCTCGTAGCCCAGCGCCCGGGCCCGCGCCGCCGCCGCCGATTCCAGCGCGTCCACGTTCTCGCCGATGCGCGCCCAGGCCGCGTCCGCGTCCGCGCAGTCCACGAGCAGATCCCGCGCCGCCGCCAGGGTCGCGTCCCGCACCTCCAGCTTCAACGCCTGGGCCGCCGCGCTGTCGTCCGCCGCCACCACATGCAGCCGGATGTAGGCGCTGACCGGCACGTCCGACAGCCCCTCCGCCCGGGCCGCGTTCATCGAAAACAGCATGATAAGTACCAAGCCAAAAATAAACCGACGCTTCAGAACCATTCCTCCGTTTCCATGGGAATATGTTCTAAGCGTCGGCTATTTTGGGCAATTTTATACTGATTCAGGTCAAGGAAATACTGCGAAAGGAAGGACATGGGCCGGCAGGCCCGAAGAACAGGGTACAGGAATGGCGGATGTCGTTCCCCTATCGCCTTCCCCTTTGGGGAAGGTGGATTGCCGCGAAGCGGCAAGACGGATGAGGTCCTTGGTGGCTGGCTTCGCGCCTTTATCATAACAGAGGCGCAAAGCATGATGTCACACGGGGGACGGTTCGAGTCTACTGTTCTGCCAACAGAAGCGTCCCCTCATATTCAACAGGGCCGCACGCAGTCGCGTGCGGCCCTGTCATGTCTCCTACCCGTTCTTCTTCCTGGCCTCCAGCTTTTTCCGGGCCTCGGTGCCCAGGATGCGCTTGCGCATGCGGATCGACTTCGGGGTGATCTCCACCAGCTCGTCGTCGTCGATGAATTCCATGGCCTCCTCCAGGGTGGGCACGTGGACGCCGGTGATCTTCAGCGCCTCCTCGGCGGCGGCGGAGTTGCGGCTGTTGGTCATGTGCTTCTTCTTGCACACGTTCACGTCGATGTCGCCGGGGCGGGAATTGCGGCCGATGATCATGCCGTTGTACACCTTCACGCCCGGCTCGATGAACAGCTCGCCCCGGTCCTGTATGTTGAACAGGGCATAGGACGTGGAAATGCCGTCCTCCCAGGCCACCAGCGCGCCCACGTTGCGGGTGGGGATGTCGCCCTTGACCGGCTCGTAGTCCTCGAACACGGCGCTCATGACGCCCTCGCCGCGAGTGTCCGTCAAGAACTCGCTGCGGTAGCCGAACAGGCCCCGGCTGGGCACGATGAACTCCAGGCGCATGCGGCCCTCGCCGTTCATCGACAGGAGCGTGCCGCGCCTGCGGCCGATCTTGTCGATCACCGCGCCGGAATACTCGGTGGGCACGTCGCACACCAGCCGCTCCATGGGCTCGCACTTTTGCCCGTCGATGTCCTTGTACAGCACCACCGGCTTGGTCACGGCGAACTCGTAGCCCTGGCGGCGCATGTTCTCGATCAGTATGGACAGGTGCAGCTCGCCGCGCCCGTACACCCGGAAGGCGTCGGTGCTCTCGGTCTCCTCGACGCGAAGGCTCACGTCGGTCAGGGCCTCCTTCTCCAGCCGCGCCCGCAGGTGGCGGGAGGTCACGTAGGTGCCCTC
Organism: uncultured Eubacteriales bacterium; assembly: GCA_900318045.1. Lineage (GTDB taxonomy): Bacteria > Bacillota > Clostridia > Christensenellales > Aristaeellaceae > UBA2862. Next base: position 1,457 of record ONJE01000316.1, on the reverse strand, counting down.
GGTGCCGGCGAAGGGGCTGTCGTTGACGCAGAAGGTCATGGAAATCGTGGGCTCGTCGATCTTCACGAAGGGCAGCGGCTCGGCCATCGCCGGGGGGCAGATCGTGTCGCCGATCAGCAGGTCGGTAAAGCCCGACACGGCCACGATGTCGCCCACCTCGGCGCTCTCGGCATTGACCCGCTTCAGCCCGTCGAACTCGAACAGGCCCGCCAGCCGCGCCGGGGCCGAGACGAAGGCGGAGTCGTACACGCAGCGAATGGCCATCTGGCCCGCCTCGATGCGGCCCCGCTCGATGCGGCCCACGCCGATGCGGCCCACGTAGTCGTTGTAATCGATGGTGGACACCAGCATCTGCAGGGGCGCGTCCGGGTCGCCCTCGGGGGCGGGGATGTGCGTAAGGATCGCGTCGAACAGCGGCCGCAGGTCGGTGCCGGGCACCGTCCAGTCGGTGGTGGCGGTTCCGGTGCGGCCCGATGCGTAGATGACCGGGCTGTCCAGCTGCTCGTCGCTGGCGTCCAGGTCGATCAGCAGCTCCAGCGTCTCGTCCACGACCTGCTCGCAGCGGGCGTCGGGGCGGTCGGTCTTGTTCACCACGATGATGACCTTCAAATTCAGCTCCAGCGCCTTCTTCAGCACGAAGCGGGTCTGGGGCATGGGGCCCTCGAAGCTGTCCACCAGCAGCAGCACGCCGCTGACCATCTTCAATACGCGCTCCACCTCGCCGGAGAAGTCCGCGTGGCCGGGGGTGTCCACGATGTTGATCTTCACGCCGTTGTAGTGTACGGCGGTGTTCTTCGA
>ONJE01000316.1:0-649 GCA_900318045.1 uncultured Eubacteriales bacterium | reverse complement strand
AGGATCGTGATGCCGCGCTCCCGCTCCAGGTCGTTGGAGTCCATGACGCGCTCCGCCACCTGCTGGTTCTGGCGGAACACGCCGCCCTGCTTCAGCATTTCGTCCACCAGCGTGGTCTTGCCGTGGTCGACGTGGGCGATGATGGCGATGTTTCTGAGATCATTGCGAACAATATTCAAGGGTATTACCTCTTTTCGGTGTGTGGGGTGGGGATTGAGGGATTAGGGATTAGGGACTAGGGATTAGGAATGGCGGCTTCGCGCGCTTGTGTGGCGGCGGCAATCTGTCGCCATTGAGTCTTCCCTCTTGGGGAAGAGGGATTAGGGATTAGGGACTAGGGATTAGGAATGGCGGCTTCGCGCGCTCGTGTGGCGGCGGCAATCTGTCGCCGTTGAGCCTTCCCTCTTGGGGTAGGTGGATTTCCCGGAAAATGCTTGCATTGTTCCGGGAAAGACGGATGAGGTCCTTGGTGGCTGGTTTCGCGCCTTTATTATATCAGAGGCGCAAAGCATGATGTCAGGAGACCTCAGACGCTGACGCTGGGCCTACGGCCAGTCTGACCTTCGGTCAGCCAGCTTCCCCAAAAGGGAAGCCTTTTGGGTGCAATAGCAATCCAATCCCCTAAGGAACCTCCACGAAATAAGTTGCA
>ONJE01000249.1 GCA_900318045.1 uncultured Eubacteriales bacterium | reverse complement strand
GAACATCGGCGTGGTGTTCCTGATCGTGGTGGCCTTCGGCGTGGTCTGGGGCCTGATCAACGGCTTCATCGTCACCAAGCTGCACGTGCCGCCCTTCATCGCCACCCTGGGCACCCAGACGATCATCTACGGCATTTCGCTGGTGATCTCCGACGCCCAGCCCATCGGTGGCTTTCAGAAGATCTACACCACCCTGATCAACGGCCGCATCGGCGATACCCGCAGCTTCCACCTGCCCTATCTGCTGTTCGTGGCGGCGGTATTCGGCGTGCTGTTCTGGTTCATCTACAACAAGACCCGCCACGGCAAGTACATGTACGCCATCGGCGGCAACGAGGTGGCGGCCGAGGTCTCCGGCGTGAATACCACCTTCACCCTGATTCGCATCTATGCCACCGCGGGCGTGATGTACGCCATTGCGGGCTACCTGCTGGCGGCCAAGTCCGGCGGCGCGTCCGCCTCCATGGGCCAGGGCTACGAGCTTGAAGCCATCGCGGGCTGCACCATCGGCGGCGTCTCCACCACCGGCGGTATCGGTACCGTGCCCGGCATATTGATCGGCGTGCTGGTGTTCGAGCTGCTGAAGATCATCCTCCAGTTCCTGGGCGTCAACCCCTATTACAACTACGTCGTGCAGGGCCTGGTCATCGTGCTGGCCGTGTCCCTGGACATCCGCAAGTACATCGCCAAGAAGTAAGGCGACGCACAACGTACAAGCCCCCAACCGATTCACCGGTTGGGGGCTTGCTTTGGGACAGGGAGGGGAATTCTGATCTATCGAGCTGTTGCCCGATAAATCAGAATTTACAAGAGGAGGGAGGCGTGCCGGGGCACGTTGACCGACGACAACGCGGCAATGGCGGATTCAGGCAAGCATAATGTATGAATAATGTATGCACAGGCCCTTACCTCAACGAAACCTGCATAATTCACGGGGAGGCGATAAATTTGAATTTCAAGGCGTTGACTGAATACATGGATTCCCTGGCGGCGGTTGGCGTGCCGGGGTGCGACCTGGCGGTCTGCCGCGACCATGAACCGGTGTACCGGCACATGTCAGGGCATCGGGACGCGACGGGGGTGACGCCTGTGCAGGGGGATGAGCTGTACTGGCTGTACTCCTGCACGAAGGTGTTCACCACCTGTTCGGCGATGCAGCTGATCGAAAAGGGCGCGCTGAGCCTGGACGACCCGGTGAGCGCCTACCTGCCGGCCTTCGGCAACCTGACCGTGAAGGAGGGCGACGTCGTGCGCCCCGCCCGGCGGGTGATGACCGTGCGCCACCTGATGAGCATGCAGAGCGGCCTGGACTACGACATGACCACCCCCGCGGCCCGGGCGGAGCTGGCGCGCACGAAGGGGCAGGCCACTACCCGCCAGCTGGTGGAAGCCAAGGCTGGCGACCCGCTGTGCTTCGAGCCGGGCACGGACTTTCTGTACAGCCTCAGCCATGACGTGTTGGCTGCTGTGATCGAGGTGGCCTCGGGTATGAGGTTTTCGGACTACCTGCGTCGGCACATCTTTGAGCCCCTGGGCCTGAAGGACACGGGCTTCTTCCCCTCGGCGGAAGCCGAGGCGCGGCTCTGCGCCCAGTACGTGTTCAATGGGGAAAAGCAAAAACCGGAGCCTTGTGCCGTCATGGACAACAGCTACCGGTTTACCCCCGTCTACGAGAGCGGCGGCGCGGGCCTGTTCAGCGGCGTGGGGGATTGCATTGCCTTCGCCGATGCCCTGGCCTGTGGCGGCGGGGGACTGCTGAGCCCCGAAATGGTGCAGCTATGGAGCGCAAACCAGCTGGGACCCAAGAGCAGGGCCACCTTCGACGCGTGGCAGCGATTGGGCTATTCCTACGGCCTGGGTGTGCGCACCCGGGTGAATACCGCTATCGGCGGCCGGGGCCAGATCGGCGAATTTGGCTGGGACGGTGCGGCGGGCAGCTGGATGATGATCGACCCCGTCAACCACATCTCCGCCTTCTATGCCATGCACGTGCGCGATTTCGCCTACTGCTACGATGTAATCCACCCGAAGCTGCGGGATCTGATCTACAAAGGCTTTGAAGCATAGTGAATGATGCAGCGGTGGCGTCTGCGCCGCCACCATGGCAGTCTGGGGGTTACCGCAGCACTTTCAATATCCCCTGACCCGAAATCCACGCTCGTGGGGGATCGGGTCTGTTTTTGTCACCTCGACCCGGTCGATGTCGAACTGGCCCTTCAGCCGGGACAGCAGCTTTTGCAGCTGCAGCGGCCCGCCCTGGACCTCCATCTCCACCGAGCCGTCGGATTTGTTGTCCACCCAACCCGTCAGGTACAGGTCGCGGGTGAAGTAATAAGCGGTGTAGCGAAAGCCCACATGCTGTACCCGTCCGAAGAAAATTACATGCCAGCGCGTCATGGAACCACCCCTTTGTATCGTCGGTCAACGTGCCCCGGCACGCCTCCCTCCTCCGCCTTGCACTGACGAATTCATTCGGCGCATTCTGTACGAATAATTTATTCACAGTCCCTAAGGTGGTCGATTGGCGAGTGATTTTTGGCTGGAAGCTTCGCTGCAGATCCGTCAGATGCGCCTGCAAATCTTGCAGGTTTTCTGGCGGCAAGTCAAGGCATTTGCAGGATTCAGCTGGCGGAAAAGGCACCGCCAGGCGCACCGTCGTATTGTGCGGTATTATCTTAAGTGAGTGAGCAAAATAAGGAGGCGTATTGCCATGACGTTCAAGGATATATCCACGGGCCTGCAACACATCGGTATGCCTACCAACGACATAGAAAAGACGATTCGCTTTTACGAAGCTCTGGGCTTTGAGGTGGCCTTTCGCATGAACAACAACGGCGAGGAGGTGGCATTCCTCCGGCTGGGGGATCTGACCATCGAGACCTACCAAAACTTCAGGGCCGCCGGGGTCAACGGCGCGTGGGACCATGTGGCCATCAACGTGACCGATGTAAACGAGGCCCGCCGCCTGGCCGACGGGATGGGGCTGGAGGTCATCGAGGAAGGCGAGCTGCCCTTCTGGGACAATGGCGTGAAGTACTTCACCTGCCTGGGCCCGAACCGGGAGAAAGTGGAGTTCAACCAGTATCTGTAAATATAAAAAATACCGCAAATGGTATCTGCTCAGTCCAATCAAAAGTATCGTCTGTAGCGGCGACTCCCAGGCCGCTGCTTTGACGGCAGAGCAGAATCGCGCGCGCTTCCCGCGCACGGGATGGCGCCGCTGCATTTTCCTCCGCCCGGACTGAACAGATACGGCAAATGAAACAGAAGGATGTATTGGCAATGATGTCAAAGCGCATGGGCCGATGGGGCATCGGCATATTGATCGCACTGCTGGCATTGGCCTGGACGTGCCTGGCCGAAACGGCGGAGCAGGACGCGGTGGTGAAGCCCCATAACTACATACTGGTCATCGACAACAGCCGCAGCACCACGGGCAAGCATTCGCTGGGCGGCGCCACCGACCCCAGAGGCCTGCGGTTCGACGCCGCGCAGCTGGTGTACCAGAACGTGGTGTCCTCCGGGGAGATGGGCAGCCGGGGCCAGCTGGGCGTGATCGTGTTCTGCGGCCCGAAGAACTGCGTCAGCTACGGCCCGCTGGACATCGCGGACCCGGCCCTGGACGATAAGATCGGCAAATACCTGAACGCCGCGGCCAACGCCGCCCGCCGGGACGTCTATACCGACATTCGCACCGCCCTGCAGAAGGCCAGCGATATGATGGCTGGCTTTGAGGGGGATACCAGCGTCATACTGCTGACGGACGGCGTGAACGACCTGTCCAATCGCTCCGATCCCTTCAGCCGCCCCGAGAACATCAAGGCGAACGAACAGTCGGCCCAAATCGTGGCGCAGATGCACGCCCAGGGCGCTAATTTCCAGGTCATCGCCCTCAGCGACCAGGAGAACGTGGCCAATACCGACCCCTTCATGGTGTTCATCAACCAGCTGGCCGAGGCTGGCGGCGGTGAGATGGGCAAGAACGGCGAATACAACAACGTGCTGATGGCCACCCAGGCCGACCTGAACAGCAAGCTGGTGCAGATGCTCATCAAGGCCGAGAGCGCCTCGGAATCGATACAGACCATCGTGGAAAGCGCGCCGCTGGACGCGCCCTTCACCGTGCCCTACAACGGCATCACCGAGGCTACGGTGAACATCACCTTTATGCCCGAGGACAAGCCGATGCTGGAGCGGGTGGCGGTGGTGGACCCCAGCGGCCAGACCCACGTGCTGTGGAACGCCGGGGAGATACTCGACGAGGCGGGCATCACCGCCACCGAGAATCGCAGCTATATCATGCTGGACATGGCCGAGCCCATGGCCGGAGAATGGCGGTTGCAGGTGGACAGCCGAGAGGCCTCTGTCGACAGCTCCGACGTGCTGATCAACGCGGTGGTGCGCTTCAACCACAACCTGCGGGTTCGGGTGGAGATGGCCGATACGGTGCCGGTGGACGAATCCACCCGCATCGACGCCTGGTTCCAGGTCTACGACGGCGAGGTCTACGAGGACCTGACGGACAGCGACATCTACGCCCTGTCCAAAGCCACGCTGACGGTGATTACCCCCAGCGGGAACAAGAAGAAGGTGGCCATGAAGCAGGAAGGCGACCGCTACACCGTCCACTTTAAGCCCAAGATAGTCGGGGACTGGAAGGCCGAGGTAAAGGTGCAGAATCCCTACGTGCAGCAGACGCTGGACGACATCGCCTTCCACGTTACCGCGCCTGAAGCCTCGCCCGAACCGACGCCCGAGGCGAGCGTTGAAGCGTCTGTAGCACCGACGGCCACGCCACGGCCCACGCCACGGCCCACGCCAACCCCCACGCCCGAGCCCGAGGTGGTGCCCATCACCAGCCTGGCCCTGTCCATCGAGCCCTCCGTGACCACCGAGGCGGGCGAGATATTCCTCTCCGGCGAGAAGACCATCTTCTCCTGGACGCTGGAGGAGGAGACGGATTCGCTGGAGGCCGTGCTGATGCAGGGCAACAAGGTGATCGGCAAGCTGAATTCAGGCATGAGCTTCAACAGCAGCTTCTTCAAGCAGGGTGAGCTCTACGGCTTCCGCGTGACAGCCATGCCGAAGAATGGGGAGCTGGTGGGCGCGAAGCCCGCGATCCAAACCCTGATCTTCCGCGCCGCGCCGCTACCGCTGGCCGAAGGGGACATCACCCTGGATGTCCAACCCCGGGTGGAGGACAGCGACGACGCGGTGTACGTGGACCGCAACGCCGAGCAGATCACCCTGTCCTGGAGCGTTGCCAGCCCGACCGACGCCGTCACGGCCCGGCTGCTGGAGGACGGCGCGCCCATCGCCAGCGGCCTGCAATCCGGCGACACCGTGGAGCGCGGCCTGTTGAAGGACGGCGCACAATACACACTGCTGGTGGACGCCCTGCCAAAGAACGGCGGCCTGGTGGGCATCCAGCCCACCCAAAAGGCGCTGGAATTCGCGCTGTATCCGCTGCCCACCGCGGTACAGATCCTGTCGCTGGACGTGTCCGGCAGCGCGGCGAAGAACGGCGTCAGCAAGGTCAAGGGCAATTCCGCCCAGCTGGTCTGGACCGCCGGCGGCAACATCGACCACTACGAGGTGACCGTGACCGACATGAGCGGCAACCTGGTCTCCCGTGAGACGTTGCCCGCATCGGCCACCGGCTACACCCTGAACAAGGGCAAGGGCGATGTGAAGGTTGAGCTGGCGGCGGTGCCCCGCTATGCCACGGCCGACGATGCCACCGTCGCCAGGGCCAGTGTGACGGTGCACTCATTGTCGCTGATCGAGCGCTTCTGGTACATTCTTGTCGCCGCGGTGCTGCTGCTGGCGGGGGGCGGGGTGGCCTTGTTCATGGTGCTGAAGGAGCGCAACGCCAAGCGCGTGACCGGCACGCTGCGGGTGCGCTGCGACGCGCTGAACCTGAACCAGCTGCTCACCTTCTTCGACGACCGCAAGGGCGTGAAGGAGAACGGGCCCATCACCGGCCATGCGGAGCTGGCGAAGCTGAAGGGCAAGCCGGCTTACGCGCTGCTGAGCAACGTGAAGCTGAACAATGCCGTCACCGACCGGGAGGGCCGCGCCCCCGGAGAGGACCGGGAGGGCGAACCCCGCCACCGCGGCAACGCCCGGGTGATGCGGCTGACGGTCACCGACCCCCGCACGAAACAGGATGCCGTGTACTACGTGGGCCGCTACGATATCGAACCCACTGCCGTTACCCTGTCCGACGGCACGCAGGAACAGGAATTCACCTTCACCGGGGCTTGATATATGGAAACGGAAACGGTGGCTTTGCCTTTTGGGAAAGCCGCCGTTTTCTCTGTATTTGGGTCCATGCGTCCGTACAGCGCGTCCACGGCGTCCCGGACCTGTTGGACGACATCGGTGGACTGGGGTTCGGAGCCGCAGTGGAGTCCACAATGTTCGTCTCCGGCGACGGACGGCAAAAAAACACCCAAGCCATCCCGAAGGCTTGGGTGTTTGTCAGGATGGAAGAACCATCCCCGTGTCTTATACTAATCTCAACCTAAACCTATACAATCATGCGGCATCTTTTTCGCCATACCGGTGTTGAAGTCCCTTGACTTGCCGCCAGCAAGCCTGCGGGCCTTCGCCTTGGTATGACGAAAAATCCGCTCGCATGCTTGCATATATTT
>ONJE01000201.1 GCA_900318045.1 uncultured Eubacteriales bacterium | reverse complement strand
ATAAATATTGCATCAGTATGAACTTTACAATAAGTTCACTCGCGATCCAGTGCGTAGCAAAAGCTGCGCCCCGTCACGTCGCTGACGCACAGGGCCAGTTCGCCGCCATACACCGGCACGGCCAGCTCCTGCTGCAATTCCCCTGCTTTGCGGGTTCTGGCGTATTCCGCCATTACACAATAGCCCTCGGGCCGCAGATAGCCCACCGACCAGTTGTCCACGACGTCCAGGGGCGCGCAGCCCTCCGGCAGGCCGGGAATATCGGCGTCAAAGGCCTCGAGAAAGACGTGGAAGAAGCCCACACCGGTACGAATGGAAGCCTTGCATACAGGGGCATTTTCAGAATCCGCCAACGACGGGTTCTGAATGACGTAATCAGCCCCGCCCAGCCTGCGCCGCGCGATATTCACCGTCAGCGTGCAGCGGTCGATGCCGATGAAGTGCCGCCCGCCGCGCCGCGCGGCTTCCAGCGTGGTGCAGCTGCCCGCGAAGGGGTCCAGCACGATCTCCCCCGGCCGGGACGCGCACTTGACAATGCGGTCCAGCAATGCCAGCGGCTTTTGGACGTCGTAACCGGTGCGCTCCGGGTCCTTCTGCTGAAGGTGGCTCAGGTCCTGCCATACGTCGGTGGGCGCCACCGGCTCGTCGTCGTAGTAGGTATACACACGCCCGTTGGCCTTGATGGAGCGATACACCCTGCCGTCCGGATCCACATGGCGGCGCATGTGGTTGGGCTTGGGCTGGGCAGGCACCGCCTTGACGGCATCAATGTTGAAGTCGTACTTCACTGTCTTGCGGTAAAACAGTATCACGTCGTGCTTGCGGCTGAAATGGCGCACACTGCGCCCGCCGGACTGGTAGACCCAGATAATCTCGTTGAGCAGGTTATCCTCGCCGAAAATTTCATCCAGCAGCAAGCGTACATGGGGGTGCGCCCGGTAGTCAATATGCACGAAGATCATGCCCTCTTCGCAGAGCAGCCGATGGCACAGCGCCAGCACCCGCCGCAGCAGGCTCAGGTATTCATCCCGGGTCATCCGGTCTGAGAAGGTCTCCATCGCCATGCTGCCCCTGCCCTTCTCCCACTGCTCCTTCCCTACGCGCACCCGCATATAGAAGCGGTCCCCAGTCATAAAGGGTGGATCCATGTACACCAGCTTGACCTTGCCCTCGTATTCAGGCAGCAGCGCCTCCAGGCTCTCCACGGCGTCACCGAGGATAAAGCGCCCTTTCGGGCAATCCCCCGTGCCTGTGTGCCACTCCATGCTGACATCAATTGGCCGCAGCGTCATCCAATCACCCTCCGTATCCCCGTCGTTCGAACTACTCTACACTTGTGTTGTCTATTATACCAGCTACCGGAATGAATGACAAGGGAATCGTTGACATCCATCGCATTCCATTGTACTATGAAGTGGGGAATGTTGCCGGAAGGAAGGGAAGGATATCCGTGAAGAGATCGCTCATCGCTGCCGTCATTCTGCTATTGGTTGTCGCATGCCTTGCGGAGGGCGGAGACCTGATCACCATCGCGCAATCCAGGGGTTTGGAGGTGGAATACGCCGCCAGCGACAGCGGTGCCAGGCGCTGCGACCTGACCCTCGCGGGCGATGGCGCTGCCGCCATGGCCTGGACGGATGGCAGGCAGCTTTACACCGTTACGGGAACATTCGCCGCGTTATCCCGGCTTTACCTCGACGCCCTGGCCATGGGCGGGTGGGAGACCTGCCGGTACACGTCAGATGGATCGGTGCAGTTCTCCTTCGGCGCCGACTCTGTACATCGCTGCGATTCCCTCGGGGACTACGCGGCGCAGCTGGAAGCTGGCTTTGACCTGATAACCTTTGCCAACAGCCTCACGGGCTTCACCCGAAGCTACGTGCTCAACAAGCATTCAAAGAAGTTCCACTATCCCGATTGTTCCGGCATCCGGGACATGAACCCCAAGAACCGGGAGGACTATACCGGCACAAGGGATGAAGTGCTCGCGATGGGGTATTCCCCCTGTGGCATCTGCAAGCCGTAGGGTTGCATGATCGTCTGGCTGTTCCGCTTCTGATCAACCGACACGTTAACATTCACCCTTGCGAGAGAAGCACCGTACCGGCGAGCAGTGCTCGCCACGGGCCTGTATGGCGAGCATTGCTCGCCGGTACGGATACGAGGCAAACGGCTTGAAGGGTGAATGGTAACACCAACATATCGAACATCAGTTTAAACTTCTTCAATCCTGTTTTCAACCATCCATGCAGGTGGTATAATTGTATCAGAAAATACATCAGGCAAAGGGAACACGCCATGTCCATGTTCAAGCTGCATTCCGAATACGCCCCAACCGGCGACCAGCCCCAGGCCATCGCAAAACTGACCGAGGGGCTAGAAAAGGGCATGAAGCACCAGGTGCTGCTGGGCGTCACCGGTTCGGGCAAGACGTTTACGATGGCGAACATCATCAAAAACGCCAACCGCCCGGCGCTGGTCATCGCCCACAACAAGACCCTCGCGGCCCAGCTGGCGGCAGAATTCCGGGAATTCTTTCCGGAGAACGCCGTGGGCTACTTCGTGTCCTACTACGACTACTACCAGCCGGAGGCCTACATTCCCTCCACGGACACCTTCATCGAGAAGGATTCCTCGGTCAACGACGAGATCGACCGCATGCGCCACAGCGCCACGAGCTGGCTGGCAGAGCGGCGGGACGTGGTGATCGTCGCCTCGGTCAGCTGCATCTATGGCCTGGGCGACCCGGAGGAATACGAGGGGCTGTCGGTATCGCTGCGGGAAGGCATGGAGATCGACCGGGACGACCTGATCCGCCGCCTCGTGGACATCCAGTTCACCCGCAACGACTTTGAGCCCGAGCGCGGCACCTTCCGCGTGCGGGGCGAGGTGATCGAGATCATCCCCGCGGCGTCGGAGAAGCGGGGCGTGCGGGTGGAATTCTTCGGCGACGAGATCGAGCGCATCAGTGAGATCGACATGGTCACCGGCAAGGTGCTTCGGTTGATGAACCACGTGTTGATCTTCCCCGCGTCCCACTACGCCACCAGCAAGGACAAGCTGGACCGGTGCATCGAACAGATTGAGACGGACCTGGCCCTGCGGCTGAAGGACTTCAGGGACAACGACCGCTTGTTGGAGGCCCAGCGGCTGGAGCAGCGGGTGCACTACGACATCGAGATGATGCGGGAAATCGGCTATTGCAGCGGCATAGAAAACTACAGCCGCTACTTCGACGGCCGCAAGCCCGGCGAGGCCCCATTTACGCTGATGGATTACTTTCCCAAGGACTTCCTGATCTTCATCGACGAAGCCCACGTGACCGTGCCCCAGATCCGCGCCATGTACAACGGCGACTTCGCCCGTAAGCGCACGCTGGTGGACTACGGCTTCCGACTGCCCGCCGCCTACGACAACCGGCCCCTGAAGTTCCATGAGTTCGAGGCACGGGCGGGCCAGACCATCTACGTCTCCGCCACTCCAGGCCCTTATGAGATGGAGCGGGCCGAGCAGGTGGTGGAGCAGATCATACGGCCCACGGGCCTGATCGACCCGGAGATCATCGTGCGCCCCGCCACCGGCCAGGTGGACGACCTGCTGGGCGAGCTGCGCACGGTCACCGAGGCCGGCGGGCGCGTACTGGTGACCACGCTGACCAAGAAAATGGCCGAGAGCCTGACCCAGTACCTGCGGGAAATGGACATTCGGGTGGAATACCTGCATTCGGACGTGGAGACACTGGAGCGCATCAAGCTGATCCATGGCCTGCGCAGCGGCGAATTCGACGTGCTGGTGGGCATCAACCTGCTCCGCGAGGGTCTTGACATGCCGGAGGTATCCCTCGTCTGCATACTGGACGCGGACAAGGAGGGCTTTCTGCGCAGCGAGACCAGCCTGATCCAGACCATCGGCCGCGCGGCGCGGAACGTGGACGGACGGGTGATCATGTACGCCGACGCCATCACCGATTCGATGCAGCGGGCCATCTCCGAGACCAACCGCCGCCGGGAGATCCAGCAGCAGTACAATGAAGCGCACGGCATAGAGCCCCAGACCATACGCACCGCCATACGTGAGCTGATGGAGGTCACCCGCAAGCCCGACGACGCCGATGCCGCCAGCGGCATGGACGAGGAGGAGAAGCGCATGGCCATCGAGCGCCTGGAGGAGATGATGCTCCAGGCCGCCAACAACCTGGATTTCGAGAAGGCCGCCAAGCTGCGCGACCAGATGTTGGCCCTGAAAGGCGAGAAGGTCATGGCCAGCGGGGAACAGTCGCGGCAGAAGCGCAGGCGGCGCGAGAAGGTGACGCACCGGAATCCGGGATAATTGGCTGTGTTTTTATGAGGATCAATGCGAATGGTTACAAGGCATGTCGTCGTCGTGCCCTATGACGAACGCTGGGCGCAGGACTTTGAGGATATTGCTTCAGAAATCCGGGATGTTCTCGGCGAACTGGTCCTTGACATCCAGCACGTCGGCAGTACCGCCGTGCCCGGGCTTTCCGCAAAGCCGATCATTGACATCGACGTCATTATCAGGGATCATACCGCGTTTAATGCCGTCGTTTCTGCCCTGGAGGCCATCGGCTATCACCATGAAGGCGACCTCGGCATCGCCGGTCGGGAAGCCTTCGGGTATGAGGGCAAATCGCACCTGCAGAAGCACCACCTGTATGTCTGCCCTCAGTATTCCACGGAGCTGAAGCGTCACATCGCCTTCAGGGATTACCTGCGCGCCCACCCCGGCGCGGTAAAAGAGTACAGCCGCATCAAGGAAGCGGGTGCAGCGCTACATCCGTATGATATCAATGGTTACATTGCGCATAAATCCCCCTTCATAGAGAGCATCTACAGGAATCTGGAATTGTAAAACCAAGCGGAGGCAGCATGAAAAAGGTCAAAATCACCGTCAAACGCATGACGCGCTATGACGATCTGATGCAGCAGTATGAAAATCCCATTGAGCACGCCTGCGGCATGTGGGAGGGGCGGACGTTCACCTGCAACGGCTGGGCGAAGCCCGAGGGCATGTGCGACAGCGCATGGGAGACCCTCTCCCCCTTTGTAATGACGCTGGCCCACGGCGGGGAAAACTTCTATGACGGCTGGATGAAAGACCCGCGATCCGCCATGATCTCCTGCAACGACGGGTTCAGGCCGGTGAGCTTTTACGTGGAAGCACTGGATGAGGAGGCGGAGACATGAGCACGATTGAACGCTACGACATCAACGAGGAATGGGCGCATTCCGGCGTTATCAGGGCCGGAAACCTGGTTTTTCTTAAGGAAATACCGCACAATATGGGTGGCAGCCTGACGGATGACTTTCAGCCATCCGCAGCCTGCAAATTCCTTGACTTACCGCCAGTAAGCCTGCGA
>ONJE01000248.1 GCA_900318045.1 uncultured Eubacteriales bacterium | reverse complement strand
CAACAAATTCGCTGTTGCTGAGCATGCTTCCTACGATGCACAGACCCGATGGAGTGATCAGTCGTTCGTCTGTAAAGCATAGCTCAATTGTCCGCCGCAGTCTCATGGTATCGCCCCCATTTTCTGGGTATATGGTACCATACGAAGGTAAGATTCAGACGATTTTTCCCGCACCCAATGGGTGCAGGAAAAAAACTTAACGCGTAAACGTCAGAGCCCCTGTGCTGTAAGGGTTTTGGTGGAGTTTCAGAGAAAACCTCTCACGGACTCAGGTATCATTGATTGCCGCGAGAATCCCCGGCTCCCCTTTCAAGGGGAGCTGTCATCGGCGTGGCCGATGACTGAGGGGTTCATTCCGCACCTTCTCCCGCCAGCTCTGCGATGGCGTGGGCGAATATCTTCACGCCCAGCATCAGCTTCTCCAGGTCGATGTATTCGTCGGCAATGTGGCACACGTCCATGTCGCCGGGGAAGCACACGCCGAAGGCTACGGTGTTGGGCATCATGCGGGAGTAGGTGCCGCCGCCGATGGCGATGGTGTAGGCGTCGAGCCCGGTGACTTCGTGATAGACCTTCAAGAGCCCCTGCACGATGCGGCTCTCGGCGGGCACGTGCAGCGGGGTGTGGCTGCCCGCGCAGCACACGGACATGCCCGCGGGGCTTACCCGCTTCGCGACCTGCCCCAGGATCAGCGCCTCGTCGGCGCACAGCGGGTAGCGGATGTCCAGCAGGGCGGACAGCTCGTTCTGATCGTAGCGAAGTATGCCCAGGTTGCAGGTCAGTTCCCCGGAGAGCTCGTCCGAGCAGGCGATGCCCAGCGCCTTGCCGCTGTAGTCCATGCCCACGGCGTCCGCCAGCATGGCGATGGCTTCCCGGCTGCCGCCGCCGGCCTTCAGTTCGCCCAGGGCCACCAGCAGCATCCCCGCCGCGTTCACGCCCCGCCAGGGCATGGCGGCGTGGCCGTTCACGCCGGTGGCGATGATCTTCGCCCGGCCCTCGCCCTCGGGGACGGCCCTGAGCTTAAAGTGCTCGTGGGCTGAAGCGATGGCGGCCAGCCTTTCGTTCAGCGCGTCCAGCGTCATGTGCTCCAGACCCACCACCGCGGTGGCCTCGGCGGGGACCACGTTGGGCCGCTCGCCGGCGTACAGGCTGTAGACAGGAAGCTCAGCGCCCGCCTCGCCGCCGGTGACCTTCGCCAGCCGCAGGTTGATGCCGCCCTTCTCGATGTTGATCACCGGGAACTCCGCGTCGGGGGAGAAGCCGTAGTCGGGCATCTTCTCCTTCGAGGCGTAGTAGCGCATGTCGGACATGCCCGTCTCCTCGTCGCAGCCCAGGATCAGCCGGACGCCGTGCTTCAGCGGTATGCCGGCCTCCTTCACCGCCCGCATGGCGTACAGCGCGCACAGCGCCGGGCCCTTGTCGTCGGTGGTGCCGCGGCCGTACAGCTTGCCGCCCTCGATCTCGCCGCCCAGCGGGTCGTGCTTCCAGCCGTCGCCCAGGGGCACCACGTCCAGGTGAGCCAGCATGCCCATGGTCTGCTCCCCGGAGCCGTAGCTGATGTCCCCGGCGTAGCCGTCGATGTCCCTCACCTCGAAGCCGAAGCGCCGCCCGTCCTCCAGGGCCGTGTCCAGCATCCGGCGCACGTCGGCGCCGAAGGGAGCGTTCTCGCCCGCGGGCTCCCCCTTGATCGAGGGAATGGCGATCCATTTGCGGATGTTTTCAATCAGCTCGTCGCGGTAGGAATCGACGAGGCGATCCAGTGTTTCGTAGTTCATCGGTGTTACCTCCTGAATGATTATTGATTTTATGATAGACAGCATCATCTGTCAAGTACTGTTATATATCCATCCCCGTTCCCTGGCTACCCTTTTTCTCGTCATCCTCCTGCCCCTCATTCGTCCGCCTTCGCCGCCTCATTCTCCCGCAGGAACCGGTACACCGCCTCGGCCACCTTCTCCGGCACGCCTGGGACCTGGGCGATCTCCGACGCCGTGGCGGCCTTCAGCGCCTCCACGGTTTTGAAGTGCTTGAGTATGGCCTTTTTCCGCTTTTCTCCCACGCCGGGGATGCCGTCCAGGCGGGAGGCGATGGAGGCCCTGCTCCTCAGGGTTCGGTGGTGGATGATGGCGAAGCGGTGGCTCTCGTCGCGTACCCGCTGGAGCACGTGCAGGGCGGGGGAGTGGCGATCCAGCAGCAGGCTCTCCTCCTCGCCGGGCAGCACGATCTCCTCGATGCGCTTGGCCAGGCCGATCATCGGTATGTTCAGCCCCTGGGCCTGCATGGCCTCCTGCGCCGCGGCCAGCTGGCCCCGCCCGCCGTCCACCAGGATCAGGTCCGGCAGCCAGCTGAACTTGCCGCCCTCCGGGTTGAGGCCCTTTTCCTTCCGTTCCTCCAGCTCGTCCAGCCCGTGGGACAGCCTGCGGGTGATGACCTCGTACATCGAGGCGAAGTCGTTGGCCCCCTCCACGGTCTTGATGCGGTAGCGGCGGTATTCCTTGTTGGCGCTGACGCCGTCCACCATCACCACCTCGCTGGCCACGGACAGCGCCCCCTGGGTGTTGGAGATGTCGTAGCCCTCGATGCGCCGGGGCAGGGTCGGCAGCCCCAGCACGGCCTGGAGCTCCTCCAGCGCGCCGAGGGTGCGGGCGCGGCTGTTGGCGTTCCGGCGGTCCAGCTTTTTGGCCTCCTCCTTCAGGTTCTTGACGGCGATGCCCACCAGCTTCAGCTTTTCGCCCCGCCGGGGGGTGAGGATGTAGGTGCGGGCGCCGTGCTGTTCGGTCAGCAGCTGCTCGATCACGTCGTGCTCCGGCGGCGTGTGGGACAGCAGGATCTCCCTGGCCGGGGTGATCTCGGGCCTGTAGTACTGGAGCATGAACTGGGTCAGGATCTCGCCCGGGTCCTCGTCACCCGCGCCCTCCAGCGTGAAGCGTTCCGAGCTGATCATGCGGCCCGAGCGCACGAACATCAGCTGCACCATGGCGTCGGCCTCGTGGGGCAGCACGGCGATGATGTCCTGGTCGGCCTGGGTGGTGGAGATGGCCTTCTGTTTCTGCATCACGGCTTCCACCGCCCGGATGCGGTCGCGGAACAGCGTCGCCCGCTCGTAGTTCATTTCCTTCGACGCCTCCAGCATCCGCGCCTTCAGCTCGGAGAGCACCGGGGCGTACTTGCCGTTCAGGAAGTCGATCACGCCGTCGATGGTCCTGCGGTAGTCCTCCCGGCTCACCAGCCCCGCGCAGGGGGCGGGGCACTGGCCCACCTGGTGGTGCACGCAGGGGCGGCGGGGCTTGTCCGGGTTGATGGCGTGGCTGCACACCCGGATGGGGAAAACCATCCGCGCCACGTCCAGAACCTCCCGCAACACGGTGGCCCCCTGATAGGGCCCGAAGTACTTCGCGCCGTCCTTCACCTGGCGGCGGGCCAGGTCCACGACCGGGAAATCCTCCCTCAGGTCCACCCGGATGTAGGGGTAGGCCTTGTCGTCCTTCAGCCGGATGTTGTAGCGGGGCATGTGCAGCTTGATCAGGTTGCACTCCAGCGCGAAGGCCTCCATCTCGCCGTCCACCAGCATGATGTCGAAGTCGTCGATCTTCTCCACCATCGCCCGTACCTTCGGGGTGTGCTGGGCGCTGTAGTGAAAGTACTGGCTGACCCGGTTCTTCAGGTTCACCGCCTTGCCCACGTAGATGATCTCGCCCCCGGACTTCATCAGGTAGCAGCCCGGCGAGTCGGGCAGGTTGGCGATCTTGAACTCCAGCTCCGGCGACATGCGCGCGCCGTTCCACGGCTTTCTGAATTCGGACATAGGGCCTCCTTGGGATCGTTTTGGAGATGACGTTTCCTCAAATCATTATACCATGCGCCCGACCGTTGCGCTAATGAAATGATGGATGCAAATTGCACACTTGCCTGTAACCCGGTTTTCAGATATAATAAGAGGAGCAATCGACGGAACGCCGGGGAGGGTTGAGCATGGTCAGATCGTTGCGGCTGCGCACGGACACGCTGATGCTGCGGATCTTCAAGGCCAGCAATGTGGAGGACGTGTTGAAGCAGAACGCGCCGTCCATGCAGGCCGAGAACTTCTGCGCCTGCCTGAACGACCTGTGCCGCGAGCTGGGCGCGGTGCCGGAGCAGGTGATCCGCCGTTCGCAGATCGACCGCTCCTACGGCCACCAGCTGTTCAACGGCACCCGCAAGCCCTCCCGGGACAAGGTGCTTCAGCTGGCCTTCGGCTTCGGCCTGAACGTGGACCAGGCCCAGCGGCTGCTGCGCTCGGCGGG
>ONJE01000242.1 GCA_900318045.1 uncultured Eubacteriales bacterium | reverse complement strand
TTTCCATAAATGTACCGGCAGCGCCTGCGCGACCATCACTTTGCAATGATATAGTACAGTTCATTTCCGGTCCTGAACTGCTCCAGAATCGCCATATCCCGGGGCAGGTGTTCCTCCATCCAGTGGGCGTAATTCACTGCCATGCCCACGCTGTGCCCGCCAAGGGTGCGGGTGGGGAAGGATACGACCAGCCTGGGGGCGTTTACGGCCTCCATGACCCTTGCCGCGCCGCCGGTTTCCTGGCGTTCCAGCAGCGGCAGCAGTTTGAACAGCAGCGCGGCGTCAAAATGTTCCTTCGGGATCGCATCAGCAGAGAGCAGGTCCGCGCATACTGCACAGACCGGCATGCCGTAAACCTCATGAAAGGCGTTGATCGCGCGGACAGCGGCCCCCGATATGTCCACGCCCACGGTCGTAACGCCTCGTGCGCCGAGATACAGGGGGTTGATGCCACAGGCGAGGTCGAGAACCGATCGGGGTCTGCCTGCGATGGCGAAGATGCGGTCATACACCACATCCATGTCGGAAAGCGGCAGGCGCTCCCGGGTGGATGTGTGACGGCCGAGCATCCTTTCAAGACCGACGTCGGTTTTTTCGAGGTGCCACGCCTGCATATCCCACGCCAGCTGGTGCGCTTCCCGGGGCGTCATGAACGCGCCGGTGATGCCGTGCAGCGCCTCCCGTGCGGCCTTCTCCACATCCTTTGCCTTCTTGTAGCGCTTTTCGCAGTCCGTCCACACCCGACGTACCGTGTCCGGGCAGATATCGCGGTAGTTCTTTGCGTTCAGCAGCTTGTCCAGGGGTTGTTCGTTATGATCGGACATGGGGGACTCCTTCATCGCAAATTGACCGACGGAAGCCGTGATTTCATTCGGCAGCCAAACCGGCGCAAATGAAGAGCGCAGCGGCAATCGTCACTCGGAACTGCCCAGCAGCTCCATCAGACGCCCGTAGAAGCGCAGGTTGTGGGCCGTGGCAAGGCGCATGGCATAGGGGTCATTCACCTTGAACAGGTGGTGCAGGTACGCCCGGGAGTGGTTGCGGCAGAGGATGCAGTCGCAGGTCGTATCCACAGGCTTCTCCTCCCTGCGGTGTTCCTCGTCCAATATGTACAGGAACCTGTAGAATCTGCCGTCCTCCCGGCGCACGCCCTCGCGGGTGTCCATGCCGGGCAGCCAGGTGTACAGCCGCTGGTGTCGGGCCTCCCGGGTGGGGATTACGCAATCGAACAGTGTGTAGCCCATGCCCACCAGCATTGCGATCTCCTCGGGCCGGCCCAGACCCATGGCGTATTTCACCTTATGGTCGGGCATGGCGTCAGCTGCCATCTTCAGTATGTCTGGCCTGAACGCACCGCTCTGGTCCAGGGGCCAGCCGCCGAAGCCATAGCCGTCGAAGCCGATCTCCTCCAACCGCCGCCCGCACTCCATGCGCAGATCGGGGTCGCTACCGCCCTGCACGATGCCGAACAACAGGGGTTTCCGATCCATTCTTCGGGTCAGCCTGTCGAATTCCGCTCGGCAGCGTTCACCCCACTTTATCGTCAGCGCAACGCTGCGGCGCTGGACCTCGGATGGGTCATCCGGATGGGTACACATATCCAGAGCCATCATGATGTCGCTGCCGTACTGGAGCTGTACCTGTATGCACTTTTCCGGCGTGAAAGTGAGCTTGTCCCGACCGCGGTCGGGCCTGAATATGATCTCTTTGTCCCGGATCTCGCCATACTCCGGGTTTTCCCGGATCAGCGAATACAGCTGGAAGCCGCCGGAATCGGTGAGGATCGCGCCCCGGTAGCCGGTGAACCCGTGCAGCCCGCCCAGGCTTTTGACCAGCTTCGCCCCGGGCTTGGTCATCAGGTGATAGCTGTTCATCTCACAGCCCTGCAAACGGGCATTGTGGACATCCTCAAAGGACCCGGCGCGGATGGCCCCATAGGTGGCGTCTGGGAAGAAGGCGGGCAGCTTAACTGCGCCAGAAGGGGTTTCAAGTGTCTTTATCATAGCTTCTCCACGATGCGCAGGCTTGCGCTCCTGGCCCGGGGGTTCTGTTCCAGCTCCTCCGCCGAAGCGGTGACAGGCTTGCGGGTGATCAGCTTCACCAGGGGCTTCTTGCCGCACACGCACACCGGGAAGGATTTCGGACAGGTACAGGGGTTGGCCAGGTTTCGGAAGGTGTTCTTGACGATGCGGTCCTCCAGCGAATGAAAGGTGATGACGCACAGGCGTCCGCCCGGGCTCAATAAACCGACCAAGGTTCGCAAGGCAGGCTCCAGCGGGTCCAGTTCGTCGTTTACGGCGATGCGCAGCGCCTGGAAGGTTCGACGCGCCGGGTGGCTGCCGTCGCCGGCGCGGAATTTCTTGGGGATGGCAGCGTCTACGATACTCACCAGCTGCCCGGTGGTTTCGATGGGACCGGCCTTGCGCCGGTCACAGATCACCCTCGCGATCTGCCGTGCCCACTTCTCCTCGCCATAGTCACGCAGTATGCGGTTCAATTCGTCCTCGGACCAGGTGTTCACGATATCCCGTGCGCTGAAGGCCTGCCCTTGATCCATGCGCATATCCAGCGGCGCGTCGTCGTGATAGGAAAAGCCCCGCTCCCGCACGTCCAGCTGGTGACTGGAGACGCCCAAGTCAACAAGGATGCCGTCGAGACTACGGTCTGTTCCTGCGCTTTCCAGCAGCGCCGGGGCGTCGTGGAAGTTGCCCCGCAGGCAACAAAAGCGCGCCTGTGTTCCGATGGAGGACAGGCGCAAGCGCGCGGCTTCAATGGCGTCGGCGTCCCGGTCGATGCCGACCAGCAGCCCGCCGGGGCCCAACCGCTTCAGAATCTCGCTGGAATGGCCGGCGCCACCCAGCGTGCAATCCAGATAGACACCGGTCGGTTTTATGGCCAGGCCATCCAGGCATTCGTTCAAAAGCACGGGAAGATGGTGAAAAGACATGGCAGCCTCATTGCCGCAGGGGTGACGCAACGGCAGCCCTGCAAATCATTCTGGTCAGAAACTGCAGCGAAATAAGCTGTGCGGATTGCGAAGGATGAATTCGTCCCTGAATAGCGAAGGAGGGCGGCATGCCGGGGCATGTTGACCGACGACAACAAAGCCGAAGGCCCTCCGGAGCATAAGGTACAGGGGCGGATTCAGGCAAGCAGATATGCAAGCGATTTCGTGATGCTTCCGTATATTACAGCTTCCACGGAGCGATGCCCAGCTTCTTGCGAACCTTCAGCATCGTGCGGTGGGCGATGGCGGAGGCCCGTTCCCGACCGGAGTCCATGACCTGTTGCAGATAGAACTTGTCAGCACTGATGCGGTCGTACTCGGCCTGTATGGGCTCCAGCGCGGCGATGACGCTGTCGGCCACGGCGTCCTTGAACCTGCCGTAGCCCTGGCCGTCGTATTCCGCGGCGATATCATCCATGGATTTGCCGGTCAGCGCGGACATAATGCTGATCAGGTTGGCCACGCCGGGCTTCTCCTCGGGGTCATAACGGATGGTGTTGTCGCAGTCCGTTACGGCGCGGCGGATCTTTTTGCGGATCACGTCGGGCTTGTCAAGGATGGCGATGTAGGTCTCCTCAGGGTCGGACTTGGACATCTTGCGGGTGGGCTCCTGGAGGGACATCACCCGCGCGCCCACCTTCGGGAAGTAGCCCTCGGGGATGGTGAACACGTCGCCATAGACACCGTTGAAGCGCTCGGCGATGTCCCGGCAGATCTCCAGGTGCTGCTTCTGGTCGGCGCCAATGGGGACCAGGTCGGTTTGGTACAGCAGGATGTCGCTGGCCATCAGCACCGGGTAGGTGAACAGGCCGCAGTTGATGTTGTCGGCGTGCTTGGCGGACTTGTCCTTGAACTGGGTCATGCGGGACATCTCGCCCATGTAGGTAAAGCAATTCAGTATCCAGCCCAATTCGGCGTGGGCGGGTACCTGGCTCTGGAAGTAGATGATGTTCTTCACCGGATCCAGGCCGCTAGCCAGGAAGATGGCCAACGTGCGCAGGCAGGCCTTGCGCAGTTCCGCGGGATTCTGGCGCACCGTCAGGGCGTGCAGGTCCACGATGGAGTACAGACAGTCGTATTCGTCCTGCAGCAGGCCGAAGTTGCGCAGTGCGCCGATGTAGTTGCCAAGGGTCAGGTTACCCGTGGGCTGAATGCCGGAAAAGATCCGTTTTTTCTGAATTTGCTGTTCCATTTCGATAACCTCCATAGATCCACAGAAGATAATTATCCACTCCATTATAGCATGGGATGATTTATACCGTCAATCAAATCAGCAGCACCACATTCGCCGCCACGTCCTGCCCCTCTCCTCCGCCTTGCAGGAACGAAATTACAGTGTGTATCTCTATCGCTATCATGCTGGCTTTCCAAAGCTTACGGGGCATCTCAGA
>ONJE01000239.1 GCA_900318045.1 uncultured Eubacteriales bacterium | reverse complement strand
GCGTCGAACGCCTTTGTGATGGCCCCCGCAATCTTCGATATCGCAAAATCGACGTGCTTGCCGTCACGCTTGACTACTTCGTACATCTAAAAATCCCCCTTGGCGGATAGGCTTTGTAGAATTTCCCGCCCGGGCCATGCCCGCACGGAACAGATCTACCCTACCACAATCCAAAGGGGTTGTCAAGCATTGCCAACGCAATATATTGTGTCCAACACTTATTAAAAACGTCATATATTGTGTTTTCAGACCTCGGTCGATTTCCCAATTCCCGCGTAGGGACGCGGTTTGCGAGGTCCCGCTTGCGCCCATGTCATTACAGAAATATGACAGGCGATAAATTGCGACAACAATTTGTCATTTGTGTATTTTGTGTTCAATCCGCGCCCCGCAGGCGGCTGTCAGGCACGTAGCGCTTCATGGTTTCAAGCCAGCCCTGCATCCTCTCCTTCGACGGCGCGTGCAGGCCGCCGAAAGGCACGGTATCCCGGTCGGTGAAGGGCTGCATGAACCAGCGCTTCGCCCCGGCGATCCATTGGCCGATGGCCTCGAAGTCGGCGGCCTCGTGCAGCTCATCCACCACCGTGGTGCGGAATTCATAGTCCGCATCCCCGGCCATCAGCAGTTCGACGCTGCGGCGGATGGGGGTGAGGTCCAGCGCCTCGATTCCAGCGGTCCGGGCGTACTTTTCCGGGCTGTTCTTGATGTCCATGGCCACGTAGTCCGCCAGTCCCTCCCCCAGGATCGCCGCCAGGCGATCCGGATGCGCGCCATTGGTGTCCAGCTTTACGGCAAAGCCCAGCGCCTTCATCCGCCGCATCAGCTCCGGCAGGCCGGCGTGCAGGCAGGGCTCGCCCCCGGTGATGGCCACGCCGTCCAGCAGGCCCCGGCGCTTTTCCAGGAAAGCCAGCAGCTCCTCCTCGTCCATGACGGGCTTCGCGCTGCCGTCCGCCAGCTCAAAGTTGTGGCAGAAGGGGCAACGAAAGTCGCACCCGCCCAGGAACACCGTGCAGGCCACCCGGCCCGGGAAGTCCAGCAGGGTCATCTTTTGCAGGCCGTGTATCTTCATATTCTATTCCTCCGGCTTGCCTCTCGGGGGCTCCTTCCGGCGGTACAGCTTGCGATCCAGTGACCAGATGCGCTCGGTAAAGCCGCCGGGCTGGGCGTTGCGCAGCTCCCGGTTCATCTCGAAGATGCGGGCGTCCAGCAGGTCCAGCACGTGCAGCACCTCGGCCTCGGGGAACATGGGCGGTTTGGGACTGCCGTATTCGGGCAGGTCGTGGTGGGAGAGGATCATATGCTCCAGCATCATCAACAGCTCGTGCCGCACGTTCAGCTCGCGCCCACAGCGGTCCAGCTCCGACACTCCCTGCACCAGGTGGCCGATAAGCATCCCCTCGGCGGTGTAATCGGAAACCAGGCCGATGGCGTCGGCCTGCATCTCGGTGATCTTGCACAGGTCGTGCAGGATCACCCCTGCGGCCAGCAGCTCCCCGTCCAGGGTGGGATAGATCTGGCAGATAGCCTCCGCGGCCCGGAGCATGGTGCTGGTGTGGTGCAGCAGACCCGAGCGCTCGGCGTGGTGCAGCTTCGACGCCGCCGGGTAGTAGCTCAGCTTGTCGTCGCACTCCTCCAGGCGTTTGAGCACCAGCGCCTTCAGCTCGTCATCGGTGAAGGCGTCCACCCGGCCCTTTATGTAATCCAGCATCTCATCCGGAGGCAGCGGCGCGCAGGGCGTCAGGGCATCCATTTCGTAATCGTCCGCGTCGGTGGCCAGGCGCAGCTTGTCCACCCGCAGCTGGGGCCTTCCGTTGTACTCCAGCATCATGCCCCTCAGGCGAATCACGTGCACCGCCGGGGGCGGCGGCGTGACGCCGTCCCACATCTTGGCGTTCACTTCGCCGGAAATGTCGCACAGTGTCATATCCAGGTACTTGCCCCCATTGGAGCTGGTTCGCTGGGTGGCTGCGCGCACCATCAAATAGCCGTCAAAAACCTGTCCCTTGATCATTGTCGCCAGCTGCGGCTGCGGCTTCATCGGTCATTCCCCCTCGTCAATGCAACAGAATATGCTTCTGTTCAGCTATTATATCGGTTTTGTGCGCATTTTTCAAGCGCTGCTTCCTGCGGCTTTATCGGGAACATCATTCACATTTTCCTTGCGTTCCCTTCCAAGCTGTTTCCCGGGATCGATATCATCGCTCCAGGAACGGCCTTGCCACCTTTCGGTTGAACACCTCGATCAGCGGCCCCATGAAAAAAGCCGTGATGATCGTGCCAATGTTGACCTCCCTGCTGATTCGACCCATGGAATAGCCCGCGAGCAGGCACAGCGCAATGCCGAGCACCACGCACACCAGGTCGGTGATCACCCGGCAGGCGAAGAACGGAATCCTCTTCTGACGCTGGGACCATATCAGCGCTACAGCGTCATAGGTGGAGACACCCAAATCGGCGGTAAAATAGAACGCCGATGCCAGGCACATGATGACGATCGCGGCGATGAGCAGCGCGAATCGGGCCGCGAGGGAGGGGGCGGGCATGAGCTTTGCCGCGCAGCCCTGGGAAAACTGGGCGATGTAGCCCAGCAGGAAGAGATTGATCAGCGTCGCGAGGCCGATCTTGCTGCGGTCCATCGCCAGCGCAAACAGCAGTAACAGCAAATTCGCCACCACGTACAGTGTGCCAAAGCTCAGCGGCACCACCGCGTCCAGCCCGCTCATCAGCGTTTGAAACGGATCGACGCCGAGGGCAGCGTGCTTGAACATGCCCACGCTGATCCCGCAGATGACGACGCCGAGTGCGCTCATCAGTATGCGCTTTGCGAAATGGTCCGGTCGTTTCATGCTCACACCCCAATCCTGATATGAAAGCGTTTACCTACTCAGTATAGCACATTCCCCCGCTCCTGAGAAGCCCCGCATTTCCAGATTTCCCTTGCGTCCTCAACCATTCTGATTTATAATAGGGGAAATTATCAACGATGGAGGCAGCTATGCCCGACACGAAATTCAGTTGGCGCGGCCTGCGGGAGCACCTGCGCAAATACCTGTGGTTCTACCTGCTGGGCATCGTCCTGGGGCTGGTGGGCGCGGAACTGCTGTGGACCATGACCCGCCCCCGCATTCCCGCCAACGCCAGCGTGAACATCTATATGGCGGCGCCCTTTTCCGACGCCGAACCCCTCCAGGCCCTCGCCCCGGATATACTGGCGCGGGTCCAGGCCGACGACCCCTCTGTCCGACAGGTGTACTTTGAAAGCCTGATGTACAACGAACAGGTCTACACCAGCAATATGCTGCTGCTGACCCGACTGTCCGTGGGCGAATGCGACGCCTTCCTTGCCAGCCAGGAAGCCATGGACGCGCTGGTGGCCTCGGAAACGCTGGTACCGCTGGACGACGCCCTGGCCGCAGGCTGGATGGGCGCATATGGCCTGGAGCCCTACGTCGTCACCACCGAGGACGAGGACACCGGCAAAACCGCCACCTGGACCGCAGGTCTTCGCCTGGACAGCGTGGAGGCGCTGGCGAAAATGCAGGCCTTTGACAACGAGGGGGCGTTCCTTTGTGTCACGAGCAACGGCGGCAACACCCAGGCCGCCATGAAGGCCCTGGAATACCTGATGAGCGACCTTATGGAGGCAGGCCATGCTGGAACAAAAGCTGCGTAACCGCCAGCCCACCGCCCTGCAGGGGGTCGGGCTGATCCTGCTGATCGCGCTGGCCACTATAGCCGGATCGGCATTCTTCTCGCTGATGCAGCGGCGCATCGGCGTTCTGGCATCGGCGCTGTTCATACTCTACGGCTGCGCCATCGCCTGGTTCCTGCTGAACTGGTACGCGCTGAGCTTCATCTACACCGCCAACGACGACATCCTGCGTATCTGCCGCGCCTATGGCAAGCGCGAGCGCTTCGCTGCCGACATCTGGTTGAACCGGGTGGTGGCCTGGGGCACGCCCGAGGACATGAAGCAGCGCTACCCCCAGGCCAAGGTACTGCAGGCCACCCGGGCCCAGTGCCCCTATGCGCCGCTGGCGCTGGTCTATAAGGACAGCGACAGCCTCGCCATGGCCATCATTCAGCCCGACGACGCCATGCGCAAGCATCTGCTGGGGGCCATACGCAAGGCGACAGGAAAGTAGGGCATAAAACGGCCTGCGCAGAGAACGTTCTTGCGCAGGCCGTTTATTATACTCCTGCTACACCCCGTAAATCCCGTCGATTTGCTTCAGTTCTTCCTCGGTGAAGCGGCAATTCTGTATCGCCTTCACGTTGTCCAGAATCTGTTCGGGCCGTGACGCGCCGATCAGCACCGAGCAGACGTCCCCGTCCTTCAATATCCAGGCCAGGGCCATTCCGGCCAGGGTCTGGCCACGCTCACGGGCGATGTCGTTCAGGGCGCGAATCTGTCCAAGCCGTG
>ONJE01000108.1 GCA_900318045.1 uncultured Eubacteriales bacterium | reverse complement strand
GTCGGTCAACGTGCCCCGGCACGCCTCCCTCCTCCGCCTTGCACTGACGAATTCATTCGGCGCATTCTGTACGAATAATTTATGCACAGTCCCTAAGGGGACCGTGTGGCTCTGACCGACTGTATCAACAATCGTACGAAAATTTGTGGGGAAAATGAACATTTGCAGAAACTTAATGGGAAATGCCGGCGTTTGAGACGATGGTGAGATATCAATGAGACGTTAATGAGCGCGCCATGTGTTAAAATGATCTCCGGATTTTCAAATACGAAAGGAGTCACAACACTATGAGGTACCCGAACGCATACAAAGGCGTCAGCCAGATCTACAAGGCTGAGCTCATTGCCATCCTTGCCGTGATTTGCACCGGCATCGGCGCCATCCTTGCCATCTTTGGCGTGGGCGTTGCGGATGTTGGCAGCGAGGCTGTTGGAAAGGGCTTCGCCATCACCGGCGGCCTGTTCGTCATAGCCACGGCCGTGCTGATGATCGTCAGCTACATATTGAACATCATCGGCGTTGGCAATGCCGCCAAGGATGAGAGCGGCTTCAGGAGCGCCATGATCGCCATCATCATTGGCATCGTCGCCTCCATCGTCGCCGGCATCTTCTCCAACAAGGAAGTCGTCTGCCTGCTCGCCCAGCTCGTCAGCAAGATCTGCGATATCATGGTCTTCTGGTTCTGCATCGGCGGCATCAGCAACCTGGCTGACAAGATGAATGATCGCAACATCGCGAGCAAGGCCGATTCGTTCACCAAGCTGATCATCGGTATCTATGTCGTTGGCATCGTGCTGGCCATCATCGGCAGCTTCGTCAAGGTCGGCGGTTTCCTGGACGGCTTCATTGACGTGGCGGGCGCTGTCTGCTCGATCGTCGCCTACCTGTCCTACCTGTCGCTGCTGAAAGGCGCCAGGGACATGCTGGCACGCTGATTGTGATTTGGCATTCAAAAAGCGTTCCTTTTTCGGAGGGAACGCTTTTTCTATCGGTTTTTCCCAGCTTGAAAACCAGACCGTGTGGCTATCAATCAGGTTTATCCGGGAGCCAGGGATCAGGGGGTACAATATCATGCATTATCAGTCACTACAGTGTTACCCCCTCAAGGCCATCATACCGCACGCCGCAAAGATGGAAGGGCTCCGAACGCATCACTTCGCAGGGGATGGCGAGGGCGTCCAGTTCAGCGAGGAACGCCTCGACGAAGGCCTCGGAGGCAGATTTTTGGGCAAGCGACAGGAAAAAGCAGTGGTTGATGCAAGCGATTTCGCACATGATGTCGGTCACGTACAAGGGCTCGCTGAGGACGTAGAGCTCCCGAATATAGCCGTCCAGGGGACCAAAGCTGCGACTGTCGGCATACGACACGGATACGGTCGCACGGGGTTGAGCGATGGCCTTTTTCACCATGTCCACGCACATTTGAAGCGGCATCTGCTCCATCCTCTCGTATCCGAGCTTGCGCGTCTTCATCGTGAACAGCGTGTTCTCCGGCTGGGCCTGGAGCATCAGCTGGCCGCGGGCCTTCGTGCAGGCCTTCATGATGTCGTAGCCTGCGTGCTCCACCGGCATATCCAGGGCGATGGTATCCACGAACATGCGGTAGTTCTCGTGGTTGCCCGCCTGCGCCTTGTGGTCGACGGCCACCACGCATGTCACGGTCCTTTCACTTCCGGGATCAATCCTGCGGATGGCCTTGGCCAGCAGTACGCTCATCAGCACATTGGGGCTGCCGTCGTTCTCCCTGCAATACCGCATCACCTCGGCTTCGGGCAGCCGGAGATAATGAAACTGGCCTGCGTCGCCGTTTGACTGGGAAGCCGGAAACCTGTAAAAATCCGAAATCGGCGGCTTCTGGTAGAGCGGCGCTTCAGCGGCGTCCAGATCCAGATCGGCAAACGGATTTCCTGTCTCCGCTTCGGGGATGGGCTGTCCGGGGAGGCGGAAGCCCTCGGGGTCGAAGCGCTGCCCGGTCACATCGCTCAGGTAACAGTACAGCAGGCTCTTGAAGTACGGTAGAAAGCCCACGCCGTCCGTGATCGAATGGCAGACCTCCGCGCACAGCCGATTCTCCTCGACCTTGAAGGCCAGCATGTGATAATTGGCCGCTTCGCTGTTCAGGAGTATCGGCTCCCACGTATTGCGGACCGTAACCGGCACCGGATTCGGCACGGCAATCAGGTTATTGCCCTCCACCCGTGCCCTGACGTAGAGGTAGGGGAAGCGCTCCCGGAGCCGCTCGACCGCCGAGCGCAGGGCTTCGACGTTCACCGGCTCCGCCAGCGTGGCACACACGCCCATGGTGTTCGGGTTCTCCGGGGTACACATGCACAGATTCGGTTCATACCAGGCTGGTTTCATCGGTTTTCCTCCTTGCCCTTGTATTCGATACAAAGCATTGTAAGATCGTCAAACTGCTCCGCATCGCCCACAAAGCGCGATACCGCGGCATTCACCGCCCGAAGCAGTCCTTCGGGCGACTGGTCCGCAGCGTCGTTCAGCGCCTGCACCGCGCGGTCCATGCCGAAGAGCTCCTTGTCCGCGCTGGTCGCCTCCGCCACGCCGTCAGTGTAGACGAACAGCCGTGCGCCCGGTTCAAGCCGGATCTCGTATTCCCTGTACTTCACGCCGTCCATGCCACCGATGACAAAGCCGTGTTTATCCTTGAATATCTCAAAACAGCCGCCGGGTTTTTTCAGGATCGGGAATTCATGCCCGGCGTTGGCGGCGGTCAATATGCCCGTGTTCAGATCAAGTATGGCAAACCATACCGTGACGAACATCTCCTCCCGGTTGTTCTGGCAGATCAGGTGATTCACGGTCTCCAGGACCTCCCTGGGACCGCGCCCCGACGCGGCCTGGGTCTGGATCATGCTCTTGGCCATCATCATGAACATGGCGGCGGGAATACCCTTGCCCGATACATCCGCAATGACCATGGCCAAACGATCCTGATCCACGAAGAAGAAGTCATAGAAATCCCCGCCCACCTCCTTGGCAGGCGTCATGCTGGCGTAGATCGTGAATTCCTGGCGTTCCGGGAATGCGGGGAAGATGTTGGGAAGCATATCCGCCTGGATGCGGGTGGCGAGCTCCAGCTCCGTGCCGATGCGCTGCTTTTCGGCGGTCACTTTGGTGAGATTGTCCTCGTATGCGACGAGATCTTCCTCCATCTGGGACATGACTATCGACAGGTTCTCGATCTCATCCCCGGTACGGATGTCGAGCCTGGCAAAATGATTGTTGGTCTGGGCATCTTCCCGCTTGTCCCGCACATAGGTCTGAGCGGCCTGCGCGATGTCGTTTATCGGTTTGACGATGTTGCGGTTCATGTACCGCAGCATGAACCAGCCGAACGCCAGGATCAGCACGGCCAACGCGACGGTATATTGCAGCGTAAACATGGCAAGCTTTGGCAGAACATGGCCCAGGGTGATATCAGCCAGCACGAACGCGAACGTCTCGCCCGCCGCGTTTTTCAGGGGAACGCCTGCCGAGCAGATCCACCCGTATTTCTCCATGTTGCTGATGTCATACAGTGTTCCCGTGCCGTCCCAGTTCAAAAACTTCTCCGCTTCAGCGGGCTCCACGCTTTCCCAGTAGCCGGGAAGGGCGACGTCCTCCTCCGAAGGATCGGCAATATAGACCAGCGCGCTGTGTTCCCTGTCATACATTCCCAGATAGATGTCATAGACATCGCTGGACTCCAGAAAGAAAGCTAAAAGCGCACGCATGTCCTGATAATCATCCCGCGCCATAAGGTCGGAATAGCGCGCATCATACGCTTCCGTGCCCACCTCAGCGCGCTCTGCATCCGACATTGAGTTGTAACGCTCCATCACCGCGCCCGACAAGGCCTCCGTCTCCGCCAGCTCGCTCAGCACCTTGGAGGCGCTGCGGCAAAGATTGAACGACGTGGAGATATACTGGTTGGACACAGCTACTGAATAGAGTGTCAGACCGATAATCAGCATCGTAACGCCCAATATCGCGGCTCCAATCACCACATAGCGGGAAACGCGGGCGGACAGAGAATGGTGTTTCCGTTCCGCCTCTGATAATTCTCTGTAAGCCTTCTTAGCCATTTATTCAACTCCTAATCCGTCGATTGCGTAATGAAATACCCCTCTATATGATCCTCTGTAACGAGAACGGATTCCTGATGAAAGAAGGTGCACAGGTCTTTTGCAATCTCCTTCACGGTATTCCTGTCCGGATTGACCAGCACAAGGACCAGGGAAGTCTCCTCCGTATACTCCCCGTCGTCGTGGAAGTATCCTCCCTGTTCTATGTCTACGGAAAACGCCACATGGTAGTTGCGACACACATTCTTCAATATGCTTATGTATTTTCCGGTTTCGTGCTTCTGCGCCTTGGTATCGGCGTCATTCAGTCCCACATAAATTCTGGTTTCGATCATCTGCGTTGTTTCGATTGTATCCCGTGATGGCAGCGTTTCGGGCTGTTCCCCGGAGCATGACTGGCTGTCAGGATTTTGCGTCTGCCTCTGGTTCATGATTTGGGTCGGCAAGACCTTCTTGTCTCTGTTCGGTATTCGATCACTCCTCTGCATCGTCACAGTGGTAATTAAGCATCCTTGCAATTCTGCAACGTTATAGTAACATACGGAGCGCTCATTATCGACTCATACATGACTCATAATGGTCTCAAACGCCCGCGTTCTCCATGAAATTTCATTATTTTCAAAAAAATAAACCGGAGCGCTGTGGGCCAGGTTATTATTTTATTATAACTATATGCTGTCGAATGGATTGATCATTGCGATGACAGTCATGTGGCGTACTTGTAAATTCGGCTCGTTTCATGTATAATTTGCCCGTAAGGACGCAGCAAGGAGACAGACCGATGAGATTGAAGCGTGAAGGGATCTGGCATCTCGGCAGCTCAAAACGCGGTAGACTTGCGCCCATGGCGGCGCTGGTGGCGGCGACCATACTGTTTGCGGTGTGGGCCCTTGTGTTCCATCATCACAATCTGGCTGTTTTCATCGTCGGCCACTATGTGGAAACGCTGGCGCTGCTCCCCACGCTGACGCTGCTGGGCCTGCTGACGATCGTTGTGGCCATCGATGCCTATATTCGCCCGGACCTCAAGCGGACCATGAGGGTCATCATTGCCGTGGTGTTCAGTCTGGTGATTCAGGACCATCTGGAATACCGGCTGATGGTGGGTCAGCCGCGGCCGATGGCGCGAACGCTGGCAGCGATCTACGGCTATGCCGTCCGCCCGGTGGTGCTGGTGCTGTTCATGCGGATGATCGCGCCGCAGAAGCGCCTGAGGTGGGCGTGGGCGCTGGTGGGGGTGAACGCGGCGGTCTACCTGACGGCGCTGTTTTCGGATGTCTGCTTTTATATTTCGTACGATAACCATTTCATGGGGGGGCCTCTGTCCGATACGGCTTTCTATATCGGCGCGATTCTGTTCATCTGTTATATCGTTATGGCGATTCGCGTGTTTGAGCCGAAGACGCGGCGGGAGACATGGCTGCCGGTGCTGATGTTCGAGCTGATTATCGGCGCGCTGGCGTTGGACTTCAACACCTATGACTTCGACCAGCCCATCGCCTACTTCACCATTGCCGTCGTGATCGACTGCGTGATCAATTACATCTGGTTGCACCTTCAATTCGTGCGGGAGCACGAGCAGGCCCTTCAGGCGGAGCAGCGTATACAGATCATGATGACCCAGATCCAGCCCCATTTCCTGTATAACTCCCTCACGGTGATCCAGGAGCTGTGCCGCTCCGATCCGGCCCAGGCCGAAGCCGCCACCGTGCAGTTCGCAAATTACCTGCGCGGGAACATGGGCGCATTGCAGACGAGCACCCCCATTCCCCTTGGACAGGAGCTGGAACATACCCGGCAATACCTGGCGCTGGAGCAGATGCGCTTCGAGGACAAGCTGACCGTGCGTTACGACATACAATGCGAATCCTTTGCGCTGCCGATACTGACCCTGCAGCCCATCGTGGAAAACGCCGTGCGCCACGGTGTGCGCGGCAATCCGGACGGCAGGGGAGAGGTGGTCATCGCCACAAGGGAATTTCCCGACCGCTATGAGATCACCGTTTCCGACAACGGCCCCGGCTTTGATCCGAAAGCGAGAGAGTCGGATCAGGGCCATTCCCATGTGGGCCTTGAGAATGTGCGTCAGCGGCTCGGCCAGATGTGCGGCGGCGATTTAACCATCGAATCCGCGCCCGGAGAAGGGACCCGCGTGACCATCGCACTGCCGAAGGAGGCGAACCAACGATGATGATTTTCGCCATTGACGATGAACCCAAAGCCCTGCGGGTGCTCTGCCGCTGCGTGGAGGCGGCCGCGCCGGGGGCCGGACTGAGGGCTTTTGACAGCGCCTTCGCCGCGCTGGACGCCATTCGATTCGGCGGCCTGTTCCCGGACATCGTTTTCAGCGATATTGAAATGCCGGGATTGTCCGGGCTGGAATTTGCCGTCGCGCTCAAGAAGGCCTCGCCGGATACGCGGGTGGTATTCGTCACGGCATTTTCCCAATATGCGCTGGACGCCTTCCAGGTGCGGGCACAGGGTTACATCATGAAGCCTCTGACGACAGCGCTGGTGCGCAGGGAGCTGGATGAGCTGCCGGCAGAGCCGAAACCCGCCCCGAATCGGCTGAGGGTCCAGTGCTTCGGCTACTTTGAGGTATTCTGGCGGGGAGAACCGCTCCGGTTCGCGCGGAGACGAACCAAAGAATTCTTGGCCTATCTTGTGGATCGAAGAGGCGCGTTCTGCGCGATGGAGGATGTGATCTCTGCGCTGTGGGGCGATGTCGACGACATGAAAAACGCCAAGCATCGCGTTCGGAACTATATCAGCGATCTGAGGGAAACCCTGAAGGAAATCGATATGGAAGACGTTCTGATCCGGCGCACGAACAACATCGCCATACGCACTGAACTGCTGGACTGTGATTATTACCGTATGCTGGAGGGCGACATGGCGGCGGTCAACGCCTTCCGCGGCGAATATATGACCAACTACAGCTGGGCAGAGTTAACGGCGGGAAACCTGTATTTCAACACTTTTTGAAGGAACGCTCATTCACTCACAGCCGGGGCCGAAGCGCCCCGGCTGATTTTTTACAAAAGTATAAAATAATTCAAAGATGCTGTTTTGAGACGTCTATGAGACACAACTGAGACAGTAATGAGCACCCTATGTGTTATCATTATGATGTTTTGTTACGATTTGGATGAACAAAAGATTAAGGAAATACCGCACAATGTGGGCGGCAGCCTGACGGATGACTTTCAGCCATCCGCAGCCTGCATATTCCTTGACTTGCCTCCGGGAGCCTGCCAGCCCGTCCGACGGGGGTCTGCCGACCCGTCCTCGCTGAAAACAGTCCACTGGACTGTTTTCCGGGCGCTCGTACCACTGAAATCTGTCCACTGGACAGATTTCCGGGCGCTCGAACCCAGTAAGCCTGCGAAATTCGCAGGCCACGCCTGGCTAAAATTCACTCGCCATACCAACACCCAATTATGCGGTATATCCTTAGAGTGTGTTTCTAAATGCCGGACCGCAGGCTTACTGGTTGCAAGTCAAGGTTTTTCAACACAGAAATGCAGCCTGATGGCCCGAAAATGCGCTTCAGGCATTTTAGAAACACACTCTAGGGCTGAACAACGAAAGGAACGATATGCTGATCTTTGCCGTAGATAACGAGCCGACGATGCTGCGCGATGCGGAACAGGCCATACGCAAAGCCGAGCCGGAAGCAGAGCTCATGTGCTTTGAACTGGCTGCAGACGCGATGGATGCCATCCGTACCAAAGGCCTGTCCCCGGATATCGTATTCAGTGCCATTGAAATGCCGGGCATTAACGGACTGGAATTTGCCGTCGCGCTCAGGGCGGTATCCCCGGGCACGCGGATCATATTCGTTACGGCCTTTTCCCAATACGCTCTGGATGCTTTTCAGGTACGCGCGCAGGGATATGTAATCAAACCCCTGACGCCGGAGCGGGTGCGAGCGGAGCTGGAAGCGCTGCCATCCGCCCCCCAAAAGTGCAGGCTCCGGGTTCAGTGTTTCGGATACTTCGAAGTGTTTTGGAAGGGAGAGCCCCTGATATTCGCCAGACGGCAAACCAAAGAATTGTTTGCCTATCTGGTGAACCTCAAGGGCGCGTCCTGTACGACCGAAGAGGTGATATCCGCGCTGTGGGGCGATACCGGGGATCTGAAGAACGCGAAGCACCGCGTGCGTAATTTCATCAGTGATCTTAGGGAAACCCTGAAGGGAATCGGAATGGAGGATGTCCTGATTCGTCGGGGACAGAACATTGCCATACGTCCGGAGCTGCTGGACTGTGATTATTATCGCATGCTGGACAGTGACACGGAGGCAATCAAAGCCTACTGCGGCGAATACATGACGAATTACAGCTGGGCAGAGCCGATGGCAGGGGCGCTGCATTTCCGTGACAGCGTCAGGATCGAAACCCACGAGATCCTGTTAGACAGAACAATACATCAATCGGGAGGGGGCTGCGGTCATTCAAAGACGTCTATGAAAGGCATTGGAACGCTCTGAGCTTTACAGTGCCGCCACGGAATTGGCAGAGAAAGAAATTCAATTACAATGGAGGTATGAACCATGAAAAGGATCGTTGCACTGCTGCTGGCGCTGGTCATGGCGCTGTCCGCTACCCTCGCCTTTGCCGAACCGGACCAGGCCCCGAAGGACGGACTGGTTCTGGCTTCTGCCATCAATATCGACCGTGACAAGGTCGCTCAGATCATGGACGAACGAAAGCTTGACGAGAGAACGCGGAAGATCGTCGATTCCGCGCTGGCGGTCGTCAACGCAGCCACAGACCAGCTGACCACCGCCGAAAACGGCGTCAGGTACGAGGTGTTCCTGAACGAGTCGGAAGTGCTCTGCTTTACCTTCGGAAAGAACGACGAGGGCCTGGTCGTCCTCAGCAACCTGATTCCCGGCCACGCGCTAACCGTTTCCAACGATACCATCGACGTGGTGACGGGCGTGTTCGACATAGCCTCTGAGATTTCGAGGGCGGTCCGCGCGGAGAAGAAAGCGGAGGCATATAAAGCGAAGGTGGCCATGGCGCCCTATATCACGAATTTCATCGGGAACGTGCTCTCTGCCATGCGCATTGGGGACGAGGAGAAGGGCGAATTCGTGCTTCAGAACGGCAAGTCCTACAACACCCGCATGAAGATCAGCTTCGACAGGCAGGGGATCGCCGACGCCCTGAACAACATGTTCGCGGATATTCAGCAGGACTCGCTGGTTCTCACCATACTGGTGAATACGCTCCTCACGGATGAGGATCTCGCGAACAGCGCCTTTGTTTCCGAGCATATTCCCGTCATCGACATCGCCCTCTACGCAAACCTGGACGACAAGGGCGAAGAGCTCTCGCCCGACAAGGCCTTCACGACTTCGCTCACCCTGCCCGGGCAAACCGGGGCATATGCTGCCTTCGAGCTCCACCAGAGCGGGAGCAGCATGCAGGCCCTGCTGAACATCCCCGGCAACGACGGGAAGGGCGACATTTCCATGGCCTTCGGCTTTGTTCCTTACGACAAGGCAATCAATGGCTCCAGCGCCGAACTGGAAGTCAGCATCAACGGCGACTACTACGGCGACGCGTTCACGATTGGATTCGACGAGGACAAAGAAGCGTTGAACGCCGAGAATGCGTTCTACTTGCAGGATCCCGAAAAGCCCCTGGCCATTGCGCAGACCGCCATCCAGGGCGGCGTGCAGCCGCTGGATCTGAGCATCGGCGACAGGCATGCCATCGCGGTGGAGTCCCTGCTGATCGGCGAGGAGGGCGATAAGCTGAAGCAGGAGCTGATGCGGGAAGTCATATTCAGTGGAATCAGCATCATCGGCACGGCCACACAGGCTGTCCCCGAGTTCGCGAGTCTGCTGGCCCTGCTGAACAGTGCAGAGACGGAAGAGGCCGCGGATGTGGCAGAAGCTGAAGCGGCGAAGGGCGCCGCGTAAGGCACTGTTCAGAAATGATTTGAAGATTCTGCTTGTCTAAATCTCCAGATGCTGCGCATAATTGTTCAACTCATTTCTTCACAGCGCCTGAAAATACCAACGATGACCGACACACCCACGGGCACGGCAGGATCGGGCA
>ONJE01000238.1 GCA_900318045.1 uncultured Eubacteriales bacterium | reverse complement strand
GCCGCCATTCCTGTTCCCTGTTCTTCGGGCCTGCCGGCCCCATCTCGCTAAAAACGCTCCACTGGAGCGTTTTTCGGGCGCTCGATGTCCCTGTTCCCTTTGATCTACCCTTGGCGATTCCGCCAACGCCTCGATAAATCAGATAATAGTTACGTTTCGAAAATAAAAAGACCGGTCAGCCCCGACAGCCCGGATTATGAGTGGGGCATCGGAATAACCGGTTTCTTGTTGAAGCATAACTCCATAACAGACTGGTCGCCGTATTACAGGGCGCGCTCAACCTTTTTGCTGCGCAGGCAGCGGGTGCACACGGACATGCGCTGCGGAACGCCATTTACCAGCACGCGAACCTTCTGCGTGTTCGGAGCCCAGGTGCGGCGCGTCTTGCGGTTGGAGTGGCTGACGTTGTTGCCGTACACGACGCCTTTACCGCAGACCTCACAAAACTTTCCCATACTCTATCACACCTCCTTCAAGGATATATCCACATCAAAACAGTGAAATTATAGCATCTCCGCATCCAAAACGCAAGGGTTGAGCGTGTAAAAGTTCTGAAATACAATGACGATTGGTAAGGAAATGGTTAAACTCCTTCGCGGCGCTTTGGAAGACAGCGGCTGGCGGGCATGTTATTCCGGGAAAAGTGAAAGATCCTGGGAATTAATTGTAAATTTATGGGCTTTTGCCTGAGCATATCCCGGGGTCCTGCTTGCATATTTGCTCAAAAACAGGTATACTGTAAATGGAAAGCTTTGTTTTTCGCTTATCTCCTGGCCTGGGAGTGGGCGGCAAGCCCCGATGAAAGGGAGGTATCATTCATGGATTGCAAGTTCAATACCGATCTCGGCCTTGTTACCGTAAACGATGATGTTATTGTGCGCGTCGCGGGATACGCGGCGCTGGATTGCTATGGTATCGTGGGCATGGCCTCCAAGCGCGGCACGGACGGCCTGGTACAGATGATGGGTCGCGAGAACCTGGGGCGGGGCGTGAAGATCCGCACCTCCGGCGACAAGGTGGATATCGACCTGTTCATCATCGTGGAATACGGCATATCGATCAGCGCCGTGGCTGCGGCGATCATCGAGACCGTGAAATACAAGGTGGAGCACCTCACCGGCGTGCCGGTGGGGCGGGTAAATGTCAGCGTCGAGGATATTCGCGTCTGACGCGCTCCGCACGCCTGTTGGGAGGTTAACATGGCAAGCAATAAGAGAATAGACGGCATGCTGTTCAAGGAGATGTTTATTTCCGGCGCGGCACTGCTGAGCAATAACCGGGAGAGCGTGGACGCGCTGAACGTGTTCCCCGTGCCCGACGGCGACACGGGCACCAACATGTCCCAGACGATCAACTCCGCGGTGAAGGAGATCAATTCCAAGCCCTACACGAGCGTGGCCGATGTGGCCAACGCCGCGGCCCGGGGCGCGCTGAAGGGAGCACGGGGCAACTCCGGCGTCATACTCAGCCAGATTCTGCGGGGCTTCGCCAAGGCCCTGGACGGCCACGAGGACATCGACGGCCCGCTGCTGGCCGAGGCGCTGCGCTCCGGTGCGAATACCGCCTACAAGGCCGTGATGAAGCCCAAGGAGGGCACGATACTCACCGTGGCCCGGGTCATTGCCGAAGAGGCCGAGGAGGCCTATGACAAGCAGAACGACGTGGTGGAGCTGTTCAGGCTGGTGCTCAGCGTGGGCGACGCCATCCTCAAGCGCACGCCCGAGATGCTGCCGGTGCTGAAGCAGGCCGGCGTGGTGGACAGCGGCGGAAAGGGCCTGATGGTGATCTACCGGGGCATGTACGCGGCGCTGACCGGCGAGCCGGTGGATGTGGAAGCCGAGGAAAAGCCCCGGCCGGTGACCATGCCCGGGGACTTTGTGGACGACCACGATGCCATCGGCGATATCAAGTTTGGCTACTGTACCGAGTTCATCGTCACCCATCCACGGCCGGATATGCGGGAGAGCGACGTGGTGCGCCTGCGCCGCCGCCTGGAGCGCATGGGCGACTGCGTGCTGGTCATCTCCGACATGAACGTGGTGAAGGTGCACGTGCATACCAACGAACCCGGCAAAGCCCTGCAATACGCCCTGGAGCTGGGCGAATTGGACGCCATCAAGATCGACAATATGATGGAGGAGCGCCGGGAGCGCGAGGCGAAGCAGGCTGCGGCCGCGGCAGCAAAGGCCGCAGAGCGCAAGGAGTACGGCATCGTGGCCGTGGCCCTGGGCGAGGGACTGTCAGAGATCTTCCGCAACCTGAACGTGGATGAGATCGTGGACGGCGGGCAGACCATGAACCCCAGCATACAGGACCTGGCCAAGGCCGCCGATGCGACCAACGCCCGCAACGTCATCATGCTGCCCAACAATACCAACATCATCCTCGCGGCCCAGCAGGCCAGCGCGCTGACGGATCGAAATGTCATCGTGCTGCCCACCAAGTCGGTACCCATGGGCATCTCCGCGGCGCTGGCCTTTGACCCGGAGGCCTCCCTCGAGGAAAACGAGGCCGCGATGACCGAGGCCGCCAACAGCGTGCATACCGCCTCCGTCACCTATGCCGTGCGGGACACCAACTACGACGGCCAGGCGATCCACGAGGGCGACATCATGGCGATGATCGACAACAAGCTCAGCGTGCTGGGCAGCGACATCCCCACCGTGTGCCTGGATGTGACCGAGAAGATGGTGAACGGGGATTCCTCGCTGATTACCATCTACTACGGGCAGGATATCGCTGAGGCCGACGCCCAGGCCCTGCAGGATGAACTGGCGGAGAAGTACCCCGACTGCGACGTGGATTTGCAATCCGGCGGCCAGCCGCTGTATTACTATTTGATCGCGGTGGAATAAGGATATTGATACAATCCCATAGGGGCGGCCGGCATGTCGCCCCTTTATAATGGAAAAACCTATTGGTCTGCCTGGTCGAGCGCGAAGAAAGCCACAGTGCAGTGATAAGTGATAACGGAGGGTATGAACATGTACGAAAACACCATTCGGTGGGCCATCATGGGCACCGGCTACATCGCCAACCGCTTCGCCCAGGGCATGACGCAGGTGAAGGACGCGACGCTCTGCGCCGTCGTCAGCCGGGACGAGGCCCGGGGCAGGGCCTTCGCTGAGAAATACGGCGGCGCGGCCGTGTATACCGACCTGAACCTGATGCTCCTTGAGGAAAGCCCCGACGTGCTGTACATCGGCACGCCCAACGACTGCCACTACGCCGCCATCGTCGCCGCGCTGAACGCCGGGGTGAACGTGCTCAGCGAAAAGCCGATGGTGGACAACCGCCGCCAGTGGAACGAGATTACCGCCCTGGCCAGCGAGAAGGACCTGTTCCTGATGGAGGGCATGTGGACCCGCTGCTTCCCGGCGGTGCGCAGGGCGCGCCAGTGGATCGCCGAGGGCAGGATCGGAAAGCCGCTGACCGTGCGGGCCTTCTTCGAGATGCATGCCAACCCGGACGACTGGCAGTGGTGGAAGGCGGGTATCGCCCACGCCGGCGGAGCGCTGCGGGATGTGGGCATCTATTCCCTGGCCATGGCTGACATGGTGTTCGGGCGTATGCCGGTGCACAGCTTCTCCGCCATGGAATCCAACGGCGAGGTGGATCAGTCCTTCCACATGCTGCTCGACTACGGCGACGGCCAGCACGCCTTTGTGGGCGGGGCCTTCAACCAGGACGGCAACACCGAGGTGGAGATCTCCGGCGAGAAGGGCAGCATACGGATCGGCCCCGAGTTCTGGGACCCCACCACCGCCACGCTGATCGCCCACGACGGCGCCCGGGAGACCTTCGAGCAGCCCTATCCCGCCACCGGATTCCAGTATGAGATTGAGGCCGTGCAGGCCTGCCTGCGCGCCGGAGAGAAGCAATGCCCCCACTACACCTGGGCCGATTCCGCCCGCGTCACCGACATGATCGAGGCGGCGAGGAAGGAACAGGGGATTGTGTATGAGGCGGATCGGTAAAATTCTGATTTGTCGCGGAGACGAGGGAACAGGGAACAGGGAACAGGGAACAGGAATGGCGGCTGACGCGCGGCTTATGAAATCGTATATGCTGTACCGGCGGCACCTTATTTGAATAAATGTCATTGTGTTGCCAGTATCGCCGCTACAGGGTTTTCAGGGATTCCGCGTTTCATTTATCGCGGAAACGTTTCTTTTGTCTTGGTTGTATCGTTTCGCGCGCGGCTTTTCCTGTTCCCTGTTCCCTGTTCCCTTTTTACTTCCCTTTGCGTATCCGTAAACAGCTCGATAAATCAGAACATATTCCCAAAGCGAGGACATATGGACATCTCACTGCAAGGCATCAAGGGTATCGGTCCTGCCCGGCTGAAGGCGTTTGAAGCGGCGGGCATTCGCACGGTGCGGGAGCTTGTGATGTTCCTGCCGAAGGAGTACCGCGACCTGAC